>NZ_JBHSRF010000118.1:0-18971 GCF_042658925.1 Sphaerisporangium aureirubrum | reverse complement strand
CTCCTTCGGCATAAGCGGCACCAACGCCCACCTAATCCTCGAACAACCCCCCACCCCCACAACCCTCCCAGCCGCCCCGGACACCCCCACCCCGCCGGGGACCTCCACCACGCCGGACACCTCCACCACGCCGGACACCTCCACCACGCCGGACACCTCCACCACGGCGGATCCCGCGACCACCGCGGTCTCCCCCAACCGATGCGAAGCGGCCGATGCCGGAGGCGAGGGTGCGACCGCCATACCCGTGGCGATGCCGTGGATGCTGTCGGCGAAGGACCCCCAGGCGCTGGTGGCGCAGGCCGAGCGGCTCGGGCGGTTCCTCGACGCCTATCCGGATGTGGACGGGGGCGACGTCGCGTACGCGCTGAGCAGGCGTTCGGCGTTCGAGCACCGGGCGGTGCTGGTCGCCGGGCATCGGCAGGCCTTGGACGACCTGGTGGCCGGGGTGCCCAGCGGTGACGTGGTCGGGGGGATCGCCGCGGCGCCGGGGAAGATCGCGATGATGTTCACGGGGCAGGGGAGTCAGCGGGCGGGGATGGGGCGGGAGCTCTATCGGCGGTTCGAGGTGTTCGCGCAGGCGCTGGACGAGGTCTGCGCGCAGCTGGACGGGTATCTCGAACGGCCGCTGAAGACCGTCATGTTCGCGGAGGCGGGCAGTGAGGCGGCGCGGCTGCTGGACAGCACGCTGTACACGCAGCCGGCGTTGTTCGCCCTGCACGTGGCCCAGTTCCGCCTGGCCCGATCATTCGGGCTGAGGCCGGACCACCTCATCGGTCACTCCATCGGCGAGCTGACCGCCGCACACCTGGCAGGCGTCCTCCCCCTCCTGGACGCCTGCCGGCTCGTCGCCGCCCGCGCCCGCCTCATGCAGAGCGCCGCCCCGGGCGGCGCCATGGCCGCCCTCCAGGCCACGGAGGCCGACGTCCTGCCGCTGCTCACGGACGGCGTCACCGTCGCGGCCGTCAACGGCCCGGCCTCGCTGGTCGTCTCCGGCGACCGGGACGCCGTACAGAAGATCGCCGACCAGTGGCGCACGACAGGCCGCAACGCCACCCTGCTCAGGGTCAGCCACGCCTTCCACTCCCCCCACATGGACCCGATCCTGGACGAGTTCCGCCGCGTCGCCGAAACCCTGACCTACTCCCCCCCGCACACCCCGGTCATCTCCAACCTCACCGGCGAACCGGCAGGCGAGGAGATCACCACCCCGGCGTACTGGACCAGGCACATCCGCGAAACCGTCCGCTTCCACGCGGGCATCCAGACCCTGGCCGCCCTGAACACCACCGCGTACCTGGAGCTCGGCCCCGACGCCACCCTCACCACCTTCACCACCCAGTCCGTCGACGCCACCGCCGTCCCGATGTCCCGCCCCGCCCGCCCGGAGACCCACGCCGTCCTCACCGCCCTCGCCACCCTGCACACCACCGGCACCCGGGTCGACTGGTCCCCGCTCCTCACGCCCCCGGCCCGCCCGGCGGACCTCCCCACCTATCCCTTCCAGCGGCAGCGCTACTGGCTGGACGCACCGGCCAGCGACGCCACCGGACTCGGCCTGCTCGCCACCGGCCACCCCCTCCTCACCACCGGCGTGCAGATCGCCGACGACGACTCCTGGGTGTTCACCGGCAGGATCGGCCTCACCACCCACCCCTGGCTGGCCGGCCACACCATCGGCGACACCGTCATCGTCCCGGCGACCGCCTTCATCGACCTGGCCATCGCCACCGGAGACCACGCCGGCTGCGCCACCGTCGAGGAGCTCATCGTCCAGACCCCCCTCACCCTGGACCCCGCCACCCCGCGCACGCTCCAGCTCACCCTGGGCGCCGAGGACGACCAGGGCGGACGCGCGCTGAGCATCCACTCCCGCCCGGACACCACCGCCACCTGGACCCAGCACGCCACGGGCACCCTCACCGCCGCCCACGACCCCGCCCCGCCCCCGGACCCGGCCCCCTGGCCGCCCCCCGGCGCGGAGCCCCAGGACCTCACCGGCGCGTACCCGCTGCTCGCCGCGGGCGGCTACCACTACGGCCCGGCCTTCCAGGGCCTGCGGGCGATGTGGCGGGACGGCGACCACCGGTACGCCGACATCGTGCTCCCGGACGACGCGACCACCGGCCACACCATCCACCCGGCCCTGCTGGACGCCGCCCTGCACCCGCTCGCCCTGGACGCGGTGACCGCCGCCGACGGCGCCCGCCTGCTGCCGTTCTCCTTCAGCGGCATAACGCTGCACGCCACCGGAGCGACCCGCCTGCGGGCCCACCTGGAGCCCGCCGAAGGCACCGCGCACCGGCTGACGCTCACCGACCCGGCGGGCGCCCCGGTGGCCACCGTCGACGCCATCACGCTGCGCCCGGCCGCCGTGACCTCCGGCGACCCGCTGTACCGGGTGGACTGGACCCCCGTCACGGTGCCGGCCGCGCCCCCGGTGACCCGCCCGTGGGCCGTGGTCGGCCCCTACCTGCCGCCGCTCCGGTCCACCGTCCCGGCGCACCACTACCCGGACCTGCCCGCCCTCCAGCACGCCCTCACCACCGGCACCCCGCCGCCGCCCGTCATCATCGCCACGGCCTTCACCCGGACGGCACCCCCGGCGGCCAACGGCCACGGCCCCGGCCCGGACGTCGCCGCGGCGGCACGCGAGACCGTGCACCGGGCGGTGGAGCTGCTCCAGCAGTGGCTCGCCGACGACAGGATGGCCGACACCCGCCTGGTCGTGACCACCACCGGCGCCGCCGCCGCGGAGCCCGGCCAGGACGTCGACCTGGTCAACGCCCCCGTCTGGGGCCTGGCCCGCACCGCCCAGAACGAGAACCCCGGCCGCATCACCCTTCTCGACCTCCCCCCGCTCCCGGCGGCCCCGCCGAACGGCCACGCCCCCGCCGGGGTGGACCTGGCCACGATCAGCGGCCTCATCGAGGCCGAGGAGCCGCAGGCCGCGATCCGCGGCGACCGGGTCCTGGTCCCCCGCCTGACCGCGACCAGCCCCGCCGGAGACGCCCTGGTCGTGCCGCGGGACGGCTGCTGGCGCCTGGAGGTCACCGCCCCCGGCACCGTCGACGGCCTGACGGTGATCGGGCACGACGCCGGCAGCCGCCCGCTGGAGCCCGGCCAGATCCGCATGGACGTCCGCGCCGCCGGCATCAACTTCCGCGACCTGCTGATGACCCTCGACCTCTACCCCGACGCCACCGTGATCGGCAGCGAGGCCGCGGGTGTCGTCACCGAGGTGGGCCCCGGCGTCACCACCCACAGGGTCGGCGACAAGGTCATGGGCCTGGTCCCCCACTCCACCGCCCCGGCGGCCGTGACCGACCAGCGGCTGGTGGTCCCCGTGCCGGACGGCTGGAGCTTCAGCCAGGCCGCCGCCGTCCCGGTGGCGTTCGCCACGGCGTACTACGCCCTGGTCGACCTGGCGGGCACCCGGCCGGGGCACAACGTCCTCGTCCACGCCGCCGCGGGCGCCGTGGGCCAGGCCGCCACCCAGCTCGCCCACCACCTGGGCGCCACCGTCTACGCCACCGCCCACCCGTCCAAGTGGGCCACCCTCACCGGCAACCAGGTGCTCCCCGCCCACCGGGCCAACTCCCGCACCACCGAGTTCGAGCACCACTTCCGCACGGTGACCGGCGGCGCCGGGATGGACACGGTCGTCAACTCCCTCACCGGCGAGGCCATCGACGCCTCCCTGCGCCTGCTCAAGGACGGCGGCCACTTCGTCGAGATGGGCAAGATCGACCTGCGGCCGTCCCTCGGGGACGAAGGCATCGCCTACCAGCCGTTCGACCTCATGGACGCGGGCCCCGATCGCCTCAACCGGATCCTCACCCATCTGACCGAACTGTTCGCCGAGGGCCGCCTGCGCCCGCTGCCCACCACGACCCTGCCGGTCGGCCACACCAAGCAGGCCCTCCGGCTGCTCCAGGCGGGCCGGCACACCGGCAAGTTCGTCGTCACCGTCCCGCACCCGGACGCCACCACCCTGATCACCGGCGGCACCGGCACCCTCGGCGCCCTGCTGGCCGCGCACCTCGTCACCGAGCACGGCGCGCGGCGCCTCGTCCTCACCAGCCGCACGGGGCCGGACGCCCCCGGGGCGCGCGAGCTGCGCGACGAGCTCACCGCGCTCGGCGCCCACGTCACGATCGCCGCGTGCGACGTCGCCGACCCCGAGGCGCTGGCCGCGCTGCTGGCGTCCATCCCGCCCGCGCACCCGCTGACCACGGTCGTGCACGCCGCGGGGGTGCTGGCCGACGCCACCATCGCCAACCTCACCCCCGAGCAGGTGGACACCGTCCTGCTCCCGAAGATCGCCGCCGCGTGGAACCTGCACACCCAGACCGCGGACCTGGACGCCTTCGTGCTGTTCTCCTCGGTCACCGGCACCCTCGGCACCCCCGGGCAGGGCAACTACGCCGCCGCCAACGCCTTCCTGGACGCGCTCGCCCAGCACCGGCACGCCCACGACCAGGTGGCCACCAGCCTCGGCTGGAGCCTGTGGGAGCAGAGCAGCACCCTCACCGGCAACCTCACCGGCACCGACCACACGCGGCTGAGCCGCGCCGGGCTGGTCCCGCTGACCACCGCCCAGGCCCTGGCGCACTACACCGCCACCCTCACCCACACCCGGCCGCACCTCATCCCGGCCACCATCGCGCCCGCCCACCCCGCGCCCCCGATCATGCGCGACCTGACACCGGCCCCGGCGAGCACGCCGCGGCGGCGCGCCACCGCGCCGTCCGCCCCGGCGGCGGCCACCACCGAGGCGTGGGAGCGGGCCGCCGGCCCCGAGCAGCAGCACACCCTGATCCTCAACCACGTCCGCACGCACGCCGCGAGCGTCCTCGGCCACCCCACCCCCGACACCATCAACCCGAACCGCCCCTTCAAGGACCAGGGATTCGACTCCCTGACCGCGATCGAGCTGCGCAACCACCTGAACAACACCACCGGGCTGCGCCTGCCGAGCACGGTCGTGTTCGACCACCCCACCCCGGCCGCGCTCACCAAGCACCTCCAGTCGCACCTGACCCCCAAGGAGGCGGGCACCGACCTGTCGGTGCTCACCGCGCTGGACGACTTGGCGGACGGCCTCGGCACGGCCCCGGCGGACGGCGACACGCGCGAGCGGATCGCGCTGCACCTGGAGGGCGTGCTGCGGCGGCTGCGGGAGGGCCGGGACCAGGACCCCGGCGACGACGGCCTCGCGGCCGAGCTCGAGTCCGCCACCGACGACGAGATCTTCGCCCTGATCGAGGACGAGCTGGGATCACCCTGACGACCGGCACGAGGGCCGCAAGGCACGGATTAGGAAGGCTTAAGCGGTGCGACTGAAGATGAGCACAGCCCCGTTCCCGGCGGACGTCCGGCGCGGACCGGCCGGCGTCGCCACGGACCGGCCGGCGGCCGGAGCTGGAGGGCACCACGATGGATCGTCCTGACATCCGCATCCTCGGGGTCGGCACCGCCCTGCCGGGCCCGCTGATCGACAACGCCGAGCTGGTGCGCCGGTTCGGCCTGCCCGAGGTGTGGGAGCAGTGGATCGACACCTTCGTCGGCACCAGCAGCCGTCACTTCGCGCTGGACCTCGCGTCCGGGGAGGTGCGGTACAGCCTGGCCGACCTCGCCGAGCAGGCCGCGCTGCGGGCGCTGGCCGAGGCGGGTGTCGAGGCCGACGAGGTGGACCTCATGGTCATGGGCTCGGCGACCCCCGACATGCTGATGCCCTCCACCGTCACCCTGGTCGCCGACCGCATCGGCGTGGACGGCATCTCCACCTACCAGCTGCTCTCCGGCTGCACCGGGGCGATCCAGGCGCTGGACGTGGCGTGCCAGATGCTGGCGACCGGCCGCCACCGCACCGCGCTGGTGCTGGGCGGCGACACCTGCGCCAAGCACCTGGACCCGTCCATCGACCTGGCCGAGCTGTCGCTCAACATGCAGGTCAACGCGGTGCTGTTCGGCGACGCCGCCGGCGCGGCCGTGCTCAGCACCCGGGACGCGCCGGACGCGCCTGTGCTGCGGCGGGTGTTCACCCGCCTGGTGGGCCGGGGCCGCGCGCCGGGACAGACCGTCGACTGGTACGGCTGGGCCGACCGCCACTCCGACCGCGAGCCGGTCAACGAGGACTTCAAGGCGGTCGAGGAGTCGGCGCCGGTGATGGCCGCCGAGGCCCTGCAGGAGCTGCTCGACGACCTGGACTGGAAGCGGACCGACCTCGACTACGTGCTACCCCCGCAGCTGTCGGGGCACATGACGCGGCGGGTCATCGAGGCGCTCGACGTACCGGGGGCCGAGGTGATCAGTTGCGTCGCCGAGATCGGGAACACCGCGAACGCCATCCCGTTCATCCAGCTCGAACGCGCGCTGCCCGAGATGGCCATGGGCGACCGCGCGGCCGGGGTGAGTGTCGAGGCGAGCAAGTGGATCAAGGCGGGTTACGCGGTGGAGATGCCGGACGGAAGCACGGGAGGCGTGTAGCAGATGTCGAGCACACTGACGGGCGAACAGCCCCGGGCTACCGGCGGGGCCGGCGCCGGGAACGGCGGGGCCCCGATCGAAGCCCTGCGGGAGATCTGGCGGGACGTGCTGAAACTCGACGACGTCGGGCCGGACGAGGAGCTGCCGTACCTCGGCGGCCAGTCCATGCAGGTCATCCAGCTGGCCGTGCGGGTGGAGCGCACGCTCGGGGTGAAGCTGCCCCTTCAGGTCCTGCTGGAGACGCCGACGCTGCGCGGCCTCGCCGATGTGGCCGAGGAGCTCCGGCGGGTGGAGGCGCCCCGCTGATGGAGTCCGTCACCGCCGCCGCGACCCGCCGCCAGAGGTCCACGATCGCCGACGAGGACCTGCGGATCCTGCTCCTGATCAGGCATTTCGAGGCGAAGCTGCTGGAGCTGTTCGAGCAGGGCGAGCTGAACGGCACCACGCACACCTGCCTCGGGCAGGAGTACGTCCCCGTGGCGCTGCGCACCCTGCTCGAACCCCGGGACTTCGTGTTCAGCAACCACCGAGGGCACGGCCACTACCTGGCCAGGTACGAGGACCCCTACGGCCTGCTCGCGGAGATCATGGGCCGGGAGGGCGCCGTGTGCAACGGCGTGGGCGGCAGCCAGCACATCCTGCGGGACCGCTACCTGTCCACCGGCGTGCAGGGGCAGAGCCTGCCGGTCGCCACCGGCGTCGCGCTGGCGCTCAAGCGTGCCGAGCCGGGCGCGCTGGCCTGCGCGTACATCGGCGACGGCACCTGGGGCGAGGGGGCGGTGTACGAGGCGCTGAACATGGCGCAGCTGTGGAGCGCCCCGCTGCTGGTCGTGGTGGAGCACAACGGGATCGCGCAGTCCACGCCGACCGCCCTGCAGATGGCGGGCACCATCGGCGGCCGGGCCCGCGCGTTCGGCGTGCGGCACCACCGGCTGGTGACCACCGACGTGGGCCGGATCCGCGACGAGCTGGAGCCGCTGCTACTGGACGTGCGGGGCGAGTGCCGTCCGCTGGTCGTGGAGTTCACCACCAATCGGGTCGGGCCGCACAGCAAGGGCGACGACTCACGGCCGCCCGAGGTGATCCGGATGGCCCGCGAGCAGGACTGGTACCGGCGGTACGCGAGCGAGTTCCCCGAGCGGACGGCCGCCTGGGACGCCGAGGCGCGCGAGCTGGTGGAGCGGGTCGTGCGCGAGGTGTCCGCCCGCCCGCCGTCGGTGTGGGAGGACCGATGAGGGTCGCGGAGAACCTCAACCTGGCGCTGCACGCGGCGTTCGAGGCCGACCCGGCGCTGCACCTGCTGGGCGAGGACATCGCCGACCCGTACGGCGGCGCCTTCAAGATCACCAAAGGGCTGTCCAGCCGCTTCCCCGACCGGGTGCTGGCGACGCCGCTCAGCGAGGGCGGCATCGCGGGCGTGGCGGCGGGGCTGGCGCTGGCGGGCAGCCCCGCCATCGTGGAGATCATGTTCGGGGACTTCGCGGCGCTGGCCTTCGACCAGATCGTGAACTTCGCCGGCAAGTCGGTGTCGATGTACGGGCGCCGCCTGCCCCTGCCGCTGGTGGTGCGCTGCCCGTCGGGCGCGGGGCGCGGCTACGGGCCCACGCACAGCCAGAGCCTGCAGAAGCACTTCGTCGGCGTGCCCGGCCTGTCGCTGTACGAGATCTCCCCCTTCCACGACAACCGCGTACTGCTGCCGGACATCCTGGCGCGGGCCGAGCCCGCGCTGCTGTTCGAGGACAAGGTCCTCTACACCCGGCAGATGTTCGGCGACGGGATCGTGGACGGCGTCTTCTCCTACGACCTCATGGACTGCGGCACCGCGCGGGTGTTCCTGGACGACCCCGGCGCCTTCGACTGCGTGGTGATCGTGCCGGGCGGCATGGCGCACCGGGCCGTCGCCGCGGCGCGCACGCTGATGCTGGAGGACGAGACCTCCTGCCTGGTGCTGGTGCCCGCGCGGCTGTACCCGTTCGACGTGGAGCCGCTGCTGCCCATGCTGGCGCGGGCCTCGGCGATCTGCGTCGCCGAGGACGGCACCGCGGGCGGCACGTGGGGCGGGGAGGTCGCGCACCAGATCCACCGGCGGCTGTGGGGCGAGCTGCGGCGGCCGGTGACGCTCGTGCACGCCGCCGACACCGTGATCCCGACCGCGGTGCATCTGGAGGAACAGGTCCTGGTGAAGGACAGCACCATCGTCCAGGCCGTCAGGGAGAGCCTCAGTGACTGACGTGAGCGACCTCCGGGTCCCTAAGCTCAACAACAACGACCTGTCGTACACGCTGACCGAGTGGCTCGTCGGCGACGACGAGCCGATCGGCCCCGACGAGATCGTGGCCACCATCGAGACGTCCAAGTCCGTGCAGGACCTGGTCTGCGCCGAGGGCGGCGTCCTGCGCCACCTGGTGCCCGCCGGGTCGGAGTGCGCGCCCGGCGACGTGGTGGCCCGCGTGGTGCCGCCCGGCACGCCGAGGGCCGAGGCGGCGGGCCCGGCCGCGGCACCCGCCCCGGCGGACGAGGAGCCGGTGATCACCGCTCCGGCGCGCGCGCTCATGGAGGAGCTCGGCGTCGACCCGGCCCTGGTGCGCGCCCTCGACGTGACGGTGGTGCGCCGCGCCGACGTCGAGCGCCTCGCCGCGTCGGCGGACCGGCCGCGCACCGAGACCCTGTCGCGGGTGCAGCAGGCCGTCGCGCGGACCGTCACGGTGTCGCACGCCACCATCCCGGCCGCGTACACCGCGATCCGGGTGGACGTCGGGGCGGCGGCGGAGGCGGCGCAGGCGGCGGGCCGGCGGCTGCGTAAGATCATCGGGCTGCCCGAGCTGCTGGTGGCCGCGGTGGCCACCCTGCACGACACCTTCCCCATGTTCTTCGCCGAGCCGCTGGACGACCGCACCGCGCGGCTGAGCGACGAGCCGCGGATCGGGGTCACCATCGACGTCGGCACCGGCCTGTTCGTGCCGGTCGTGCGGGACGCCGCCAAGCGCACCGTGGCCGACGTCGCGGACGTCATGCTGGGGTTCCGCCAGACCGCCCTCGCCGGTTCCTTCCGCGAGGAGGAGCTGACCGGCGGGAACATCGGCGTCACCCTGCACAACGACCCGGACGTCGTGGTCGCCGTCCCGCTGATCTTCCCCGGGCAGACGGCCGCGCTGGCGCTGACCGGGGCCCGCGAGGAACTCACCCGGGACGCCTCCGGCGAGGTCGTGTCCGCGACCGTCTGCCACATCGGCCTCGCCTACGACCACCGCTTCGTCAACGGCCGCGATGCCACGCTGTTCCTCCAGGCCGTCAAGACGGCCCTGTCGGAGCCCGGGCGGCTCATCGGCACCTGACACGCGAAACGGCCCCGGCCGATGGCCGGGGCCGTTTCCGCGCGATCCCGCCCGCGTGGGGGTGCGGGCGGGACCGGCACTCGCTAGCGGCCGATCTCGAAGACCCAGCGGCGGCGGCCTCTGTCGACGATGGTGGTGACGCGGGTGGCCGTCGCCTCGGTCTGGCTGATGACGCGCAGGCCCGCGCTCTCGACCTCCTTCTCCAGCATCGCCGGGTACAGCAGGTGGTTCCAGTGGGCGAAGATGGTGCTCTCCCCCACGGCGCCGTTCTCCGGGCGCTGGGCGAGGATGCACATCAGCCGCTTGCCGATCTGCTGGTCGAAGTACTCGGTCATGATGCACAGCACCGGCGTGGTGCTGTCCTGGCCGATGAACACGTGGCGGGTCTCCAGCGGCGTGCCGTCCTCGCTGAGCGCGGGCAGCTCGGGCAGCGTCACCAGGAACCTGCCGTCGTCGGTGAGGTGCTCGCGCACGCAGCGGAACAGCGAGGCGCGCTGGCTCTCGTCCAGCATCCACACCGTGCCCATGCCGAGGACCACCAGGCCGTACTTGCGGCCGAGCGAGAAGTCGCTCATGTCGGACTCGACGGTGTCGAGCTTGCCGGTGTACTTCTCCCACTTGGGCTCGCGCAGCTTGTCGGCGAGGCGCTGGAGCATGTGCGGCGAGGAGTCCAGGCCCGTCACCTGGAAGCCCGCCTCCAGCAGTGGGAGCGTGGTGCGGCCGTTGCCCGCGGCGAGCTCCAGGAGGGGGCCGGGGTGGCCCTTCGCGATGCGAATGAAGTCGTCGACCTCGGCGCGGTCGTCACCCATCATGTTGTTGTAGATATGGGAGCCTTCCGGCCCGTACAGATCCTGGATGGGGAGCTTCCCACCGAAGAGATCCGATATCGAGGACATGATCCCCAGCAGCTGACCTGCGTCTTCGGGCATTCTTCGCCTCTCTCGGTTTCGCGACATGGCCCATGGCTGGGCGTGACGGCCTGCCCTTATTCGAGGCTTCGCGGCTAAAGCCCCCCTTGTTGCGCTCTAAAGACGTATGGCGGGAGACGGGGCTTTAGACCGCGGCAAGGGGGCCGTTAGCCCGCCGGATGAGCCTGTTCCGTGGGGTACGACTCGTCGGCCGCCGCCTGCCCGGAAACGGCACCGGCCCGCGATCGGCCCCTGGAAGCCGTCGTCGCCGGAACGCCGTGAAGGGGTCCACTGCTGATGAGCACCGAGGCCAAGCTTCGTGACTACCTCAAGCGGACACTGTCGGAGCTGCGGCAGACCCGGCGGCGTCTCGCCGACGTCGAGTCCCGCAGGAGCGAGCCCATCGCGATCGTGGCGATGGCGTGCCGCTTCCCCGGCGGGGTGCGGTCGCCCGAGGAGCTGTGGGAGCTCGTCGACGCCGGCGTGGACGCGGTCGGCGGATTTCCCGACAACCGGGGCTGGGACCTGGAGACGCTGTACGACCCCGACCCGCAGCGGCCGGGCACGAGCTACGTGCGCAGCGGCGGGTTCCTGTACGACGCGCCCGACTTCGACCCGGCGTTCTTCGGCATCTCGCCGCGTGAGGCGATGGCGATGGACCCGCAGCAGCGGCTGCTGCTGGAGACCGCGTGGGAGACGTTCGAGCGGGCCGGTGTGGACCCGGCGCCGCTGCACGGCTCGGCCACCGGGGTGTTCCTCGGGCTGATCCACCAGGACTACACGGTGCGGGTGCCCGAGTCGCGCAAGGCGCTGGAGGGGTACCTGCTCACCGGGGACGCGCCGAGCGTGGCGTCCGGGCGGCTCGCGTACACCTTCGGCCTGGAGGGCCCCGCCGTCACCGTCGACACCGCGTGCTCGTCGTCGCTGGTGGCGCTGCATCTGGCGGCCCAGGCGCTGCGGATCGGCGAGTGCGACCTGGCCCTGGCGGGCGGCGCGACCGTGATGTCCACGCCGTACAACTTCATCGAGTTCAGCCGCCAGCGCGGCCTGGCCCCCGACGGCCGCTGCAAGTCCTTCGCCGCCGGCGCCGACGGCACCGCCTGGGGCGAAGGCGTAGGCCTCCTCCTCCTGGAACGCCTCAGCGACGCCGAGCGCAACGGCCACCAGATCCTGGCCCTGATCCGCGGCTCCGCCGTCAACCAGGACGGCGCCAGCAACGGCCTGACCGCCCCCAACGGCCCCTCCCAGGAACGCGTGATCAAACAAGCCCTCGCCAACGCCGGCCTGACCCCCGCCGACGTGGACGCCGTAGAGGCCCACGGCACCGGCACCACCCTCGGCGACCCCATCGAGGCCCGAGCCCTCCTAGCCACGTACGGCCGCCACCGCCCCGCCGACGACCCCGTCTGGCTGGGCTCCGTCAAATCCAACATCGGCCACACCCAGGCCGCCGCAGGCGTAGCCAGCATCATCAAACTGGTCCAATCCCTCCACCACGAACGCCTCCCCAAAAGCCTCCACATAGACGCCCCCTCCCCCCACGTCGACTGGACCTCCGGCTCCGTAGCCCTCCTGGAACACCCCCACCCCTGGCCCAAAGGCCCCCACCCCCGCCGCGCCGCCATCAGCTCCTTCGGCATCAGCGGCACCAACGCCCACCTGATAGTCGAAGAACCCCCCACCCGACCCACCCCAGAACCTGCGAGCGGCGCCGAAGGCAGAGCAACCAGCACGACAGCCAACGCCGAAGGCGGAACCACCGAGACAACGGCCAACGCCGAAGGCGGAACCACCGGCACGACGGCCAACGCCGAAGGCGGAACCACCGGGGCGGCCGTCCCCGCCACCACGGCCCCCCCTCCCGGACGCGAAGCGGCCGATGCCGGAGGCGAGGGGGCGACCGCCATACAAACGGACACGACGCCCCTCCCCACCACCACGACCCCCCTTCCTGGACGCGAAGCGGCCGATGCCGGAGGCGAGGGGGCGACCGCCATACCCGTGCCGTTGGTGTTGTCGGCGAAGAGTGCGCAGGCGCTGGTCGTGCAGGCGGAGCGGCTTGGGGAGTTCTTGGACGGGCATCCCGGGGTGGGGATGGAGGAGGTGGCTCGGGCGCTGGTCGTTACCCGGACCAGGTTCGACCATCGGGCGGTCGTGGTGGGGGACGGGTGGGAGCAGGTGCGGCGGGGGCTGGGGGCGGTGGCGGCGGGGACGGCTTCGCCGGATGCGGTGATCGGGCATGCGTCGGCGGGGTTGATGGCGGCGATGTTCACCGGGCAGGGGAGTCAGCGGGCGGGGATGGGGCGGGAGCTCTATCAGCGGTTCGAGGTGTTCGCGGGCGCGTTGGACGAGGTCTGCGGGTATCTGGACGGGCTTCTGCCACGGGCGTTGAAGCCGGTCATGTTCGCCGAGGCGGAGACCGAAGAGGCGCGGCTGCTGAACACGACCCAGTTCACCCAGCCCGCGTTGTTCGCGCTTCAGGTGGCCCTGTACCGGCTGGCCGAGTCGTTCGGCATCCGGCCCGACCACCTCATCGGCCACTCCATCGGTGAGCTGACCGCAGCACACCTGGCAGGAATCCTCACCCTCCAGGACGCCTGCACCCTGGTCGCGGCCCGCGCCCGCCTCATGCAAAGCGCCACCCCCGGCGGCGCCATGGCCGCCCTCCAGGCCACCGAAACCGACGTCCTCCCCCTCCTCACCGACGGCGTCTCCATAGCGGCCGTCAACGGCCCCCGCTCCGTAGTCGTCTCCGGCGACCACGACGCCGTGACGAGCATCGCCGACCAGTGGCGCCAGACCGGCCGCAACGCCACCCTGCTGAGGGTCAGCCACGCCTTCCACTCCCACCACATGGACCCGATCCTCGACGAGTTCCAGCGCGTCGCGGAGACCCTCACCTACTCCACCCCGCACACCACGATCATCTCCAACCTCACCGGCCAGCCCGCGGGCCCGGAGATCACCACCCCCGCCTACTGGGCCAGGCACATCCGCGGCACCGTCCGCTTCCACGACGGCGTGGAGACCCTGGCGACCCTCCTCGGCGCCACCACCTACCTGGAGCTCGGCCCGGACACCACCCTCACCGCCCTCACCCGCCAGACCGCCGAAGCGGGCGACCACACCGTCCGAGCGATCTCAGCCCTCCGCCCAGGACACCCCGAGCCCCGCACCTTCCTCACCGCCCTGGCGACGGTGCACGCCAACGGCGTCCCGGTCGACTGGACACCCCTCTTCGGCACCCCCGCCGAGCGGGAACCCGCCGCGGACACCGAGGACGCCCGCCCCACCCCCCGGGTGCTGGACCTCCCGACCTACCCCTTCCAGCGCCAGCGGTACTGGATGGACGGCCCCGCCACCAGCGCCGACGCCGCCCAGCTGGGCCTGGTCGCGGCGGAGCACCCGCTGCTCGGCGCCGCCGTCCAGATGGCCGAGGACGACTCGTGGGTGTTCACGAGCCGCATCAGCCTGACCACCCACCCCTGGCTCGCCGACCACGCGATCAACGACACCGTGATCATCCCGGCCACCGCGTTCATCGACCTGGCCATCGCCACCGGCGACCAGGCGGGCTGCACCACCGTCGACGAGCTCATCGTCCACACCCCCCTCACCCTGGACGCCACCACCACCCTCACCCTCCAGCTCACCCTCGGCGCCCCGGACAACCAGGGCCACCGCGCGCTGAGCATCCACTCCCGGCCGAACACCACCGCCACCTGGACCCAGCACGCCACCGCCACCCTCACCACCGCCGGCACACCCCCGCCCGCCCGGGACGAAACGGCCTGGCCGTCCCCCGGCGCCGAGCCGCACGACCTCACCGAGGCGTACACGCTGCTGGCGGGCCACGGCTACAACTACGGCCCCACCTTCCAGGGCCTGCACGCGATGTGGCGGCACGGCGACGACATCCACGCCGACATCCGGCTGCCCGCCCCCGACACCGCCGGCCACAAGGGCGTGGCGGGTCACACGATCCACCCCGCCCTGCTGGACGCGGTCCTGCACCCCCTGGCGCTGCACGCCCTGCGGGCGGACGGCCCGGCCAGGCAGCTGCTGCCGTTCTCCTTCTCCGGCATCGCCCTGTACGCCACCGGCGCCACCCAGCTGCGGGCCCGCCTCACGCCGACCGGCGACACCACGTACCGGCTGGCCCTGACCGACCCGGCGGGCGCCCCGGTCGCCACCGTGGACACCATCACCCTGCGCGCCACCACGGCCACCACCCTCGCGCCGAGCGAGCCGCTGTACCGCGTCAACTGGACGCCCGTCACCCTCCCCGCCGCCCCGCCGCCGGACCGGCCGTGGGCCGTGATCGGCCCGCCCGCGCACACCACCGGCACCCAGGCCCGCCACGAGGACCTGGCCGCCCTCCAGGACGCCCTGTCCACCGGCTCCCCGGCACCGTCCGTCGTCGTCACCACGGCCTTCACCACGGGATCCCCGGAACCGGACGTCGCCCAGGCGGCCCGCGCGGCGGTGCACCGTGCGGTCGGTTTCCTGCAGGAGTGGCTGGCCGACGAACGGCTGTCCGACACCCGCCTGGTCATCGCCACCCGGGGCGCCGCCCCGGTGGACACCGGCCAGGAGATCGACCTGGTCAACGCCCCCATCTGGGGCCTGGCCCGCAGCGCCCAGAACGAGAACCCCGGCCGCGTCCTGCTGCTCGACCTGCCGCCGCACGCCACCGGCCCGTACATCGCCAACCAGCCCTCCGAGGACGGGGCGCCCGACGCCCCCGCCGGGACGCCCGCCGAGGTGGACCTCTCCGTCGTCGCCGGCCTGATCGAGGCGGACGAGCCTCAGGCGGCCGTCCGCGACGGACGCGTCCTGGTCCCCCGCCTCACCGCCACCCCCGCCACCGGCGACGCGCTGGCCGTCCCCCCGGAAGGCTGCTGGCGCCTGGAGGTCACCGCACCCGGCACCATCGACGGCCTCACCGTCATCGACCACGACACCGACACCCGGCCGCTGCGACCCGGCGAGGTCCGGCTGGACGTCCGCGCCGCCGGAATCAACTTCCGCGACCTCCTCATGACCCTCGACCTCTACCCCGGCCCCACCGTCATCGGCAGCGAAGCGGCAGGCATCATCACCGAAATCGGCCCCGGCGTCACCACCCACCAGGTCGGCGACAAGGTCATGGGCCTGGTCCCCCACTCCACCGCCCCCACCGCCGTCACCGAAGCCCTCCTCGTCGTCCCCATGCCCGCCGGCTGGACCTACAGCCAGGCCGCCGCCATCCCCATCGCCTTCGCCACCGCCTACTACTCCCTGGTCGACCTCGCAGGCACCCGGCCAGGAGACAACGTCCTCATCCACGCCGCCGCAGGAGCCGTGGGCCAAGCAGCCACCCAGCTCGCCCAACACCTCGGCGCCGAGGTCTACGCCACCGCCCACCCCGCCAAATGGCCCACCCTCACCGCCAACGGCATCCCAGCGGAACGCCAGGCCAACTCCCGCACCACCGAGTTCGAGGACCACTTCCGCGCGGTCACCGGCGGCACCGGCATGCACACCGTCGTCAACTCGCTCGCCGGGGAGTTCATCGACGCCTCCCTGCGCCTGCTCAGGGACGGCGGCCATTTCGTCGAGATGGGCAAGACCGACATCCGTCCCACCATCCCGGACGAGCACCCGACGATCAGCTACCAGCCGTTCGACCTCACCGACGCCGGCCCCGAGCGCCTCAACCGCATCCTCACCCACCTGAGCGAGCTGTTCGACCAGGGCCATCTGCGGGCGATCCCCACCACCACCTGGCCCGTCACCCACACCCGCCAGGCCCTGCGCCACCTGCAGACCGGCCAGCACACCGGCAAGAACGTCGTCACCATCCCCACGGCCGAGAGCACGACCCTCATCACCGGCGGCACCGGCACCCTGGCCACGCAGCTCGCCGCCCACCTCGTCACCCGGCACGGCGTGCGCCACCTGCTGCTGGCCGGACGCCAGGGACCGGACGCCCCGAACGCGCCGGAGATCCACCGGCAGCTCACCGAGCTGGGGGCCGAGGTCACCATCGCGGCGTGCGACGTGGCCGACCCCGCCGCGCTGGCCGCGCTGCTGGCGTCCGTCCCGGAGGACCGGCCGCTGACCGGTGTCATCCACACCGCGGGGGTGGTGGCCGACGGCACCGTCACCAACCTGACGCCGGAGCAGATCGACACGGTCCTGCTCCCCAAGATCGTCGCGGCGTGGAACCTGCACACCCAGACCCGGCACCTCCACCTGGACGACTTCATCCTGTTCTCGTCCATCACCGGCACCATCGGGACCCCCGGCCAGGCCAACTACGCCGCCGCCAACACGTTCCTGGACGCCCTGGCGCACCACCGGCACACCCACCATCAGGTCGCCACCAGCCTCGCCTGGTCGTTGTGGCAGCAGGCCAGCGCCCTGACCGGCAACCTCACCAGCACCGACCACAGCAGGCTCGCCCGCAGCGGGCTGCACCCGCTGACCACGCCGCAGGCGCTCGCGCACTACACCAGCAGCACCACCCACACCCACCCGCACCTGGTCTGCGCCACCATCGCCCCCGCGCATCCGGCGGCGCCCATCCTGCGCGACCTCGTGAAGGGCTCGGCCACCACCAAGCGGCGCGCCACGTCGTCCGCCGCCTCGGGGGGCACGTCGGCGGGCGGCGCCGACGCCTGGGCGCGCAAGCTGGCCGCCGCCGGCAGCCCGGACCAGCGGCACAGCCTGATCCTGCACCACATCCGCACGCACGCCGCCGGGGTGCTCGGCCACGCGTCACCGGACACGATCAGCCCGCACCAGCCGTTCAAGGACCAGGGCTTCGACTCGCTGACCGCCATCGAGCTGCGCAACCACCTGAACAACTCGACCGGCCTGCGCCTGCCGAGCACCGTCACCTTCGACCACCCCACCCCGACCGCGCTGGCCGCCCACCTCATGACGCAGGTCGCCGACGCCCCGGCCGGCCAGGCGTCGCCCGCCTCGTCGTCCCCCGCGGCGCCCGCCGTGACCCCGGCGGCGACCGTCACCGACGAGCCGATCGCGGTGGTGTCCATGGCCTGCCGGTTCCCCGGCGGGGTGCGCAGCCCCGAGGACCTGTGGCGGCTGGTCGACACCGGCACCGACGCCATCGACGAGTTCCCCGGCAACCGCGGCTGGGACCTGCAAGGGCTCTACGACCCCGACCCGAGCCACCCGAGCACCACCTACGCGCGCACCGGCGGCTTCCTGCACGACGCGGCCGACTTCGACCCCGCGTTCTTCGGCATCTCCCCCCGCGAAGCCCTCGCCATGGACCCCCAGCAACGCCTCCTCCTGCTCACCGCCTGGGAGACCCTGGAGCGCGCCGGCATCGACCCCACCACCCTGCACGGCTCGGCCACCGGCGTCTTCGCCGGCCTCATCTACACCGACTACGCCGCCCGCCTCCCCTTCTTCCCCCCCGCCGTCCAGGGCTACCTGGGCACCGGCACCACCGCCAGCGTCGCCACCGGCCGCGTCTCCTTCACCTTCGGCTTCCACGGCCCCGCCGTCACCATCGACACGGCCTGCTCGTCCTCCCTGGTAGCCGTCCACCTGGCCGCCCAAGCCCTCCGCAACGGCGAATGCGACCTGGCCCTCGCAGGCGGCGTCACCGTCATGTCCACCCCCAACACCTTCATCGAGTTCAGCCGCCAGCGCGGCCTGGCCCCCGACGGCCGCTGCAAATCCTTCGCCGCCGGCGCCGACGGCACCGCCTGGGGCGAAGGCGCCGGCCTCATCCTCCTGGAACGCCTCAGCGACGCCCAACGCAACGGCCACCAAATCCTCGCCATCGTCAAAGGCTCAGCCGTCAACCAAGACGGCGCCAGCAACGGCCTGACCGCCCCCAACGGCCCCTCCCAAGAACGAGTAATCAAACAAGCCCTCGCCAACGCCGGCCTCACCCCCGCCGACATCGACGCCGTAGAAGCCCACGGCACCGGCACCACATTGGGCGACCCCATAGAAGCCCAAGCCCTCCAAGCCACCTACGGCACCAACCGCCCCCCCGACCACCCCCTATGGCTCGGCTCCATCAAATCCAACATCGGCCACACCCAGGCAGCCGCAGGCGTAGCCGGCATCATCAAAATGATCGAGGCGATGCACAACCACCGCCTCCCCCAAAGCCTCCACATCGACCACCCCTCCCCCCACGTCGACTGGTCCTCAGGCTCCATAGCCCTCCTAGCCCACCCCCAACCCTGGCCCAACGCCACCCACCCCC
>NZ_JBHSRF010000117.1:0-19419 GCF_042658925.1 Sphaerisporangium aureirubrum | reverse complement strand
AGACCCTGGCTCAGAAGCAATCAATATCGAGCAGGCACGCGTTATCCGGCGCAAGATCCTCGGCGGACTGATCAACGAATACTCCCAGGTCGCGTAATCAAATCCGGGTATTCGGGCCCCACATTGGCGAGCGGATTCTCGTCGTGACGCCGCAGCATGTTCTGGAGCAGTTCCAGCGTGAGCTGTGGACCAGATTCGGCATCCCGCTGGTACGCCTGGACTCGACCGGCATCCAGCGGGTTCAGCAGGACATCCCCGCGGGGCGTAATCCGTTCGCGTACTTCAAGCGTGTGATCATCTCCATGGACACGCTGAAGGGCGATGTGTACGCGCACCACCTGGAGCACACCGACTGGGACGCCGTCATCATCGACGAATCCCACAACCTGATCAACCGGGGCACGAAGAACAACGCCCTGGCCCGGCTCCTGGCCCGCAAGACGGACGCGCTCGTGCTGGCCTCGGCCACCCCCCACAACGGCGACGCCACCTCCTTCGCCGAGTTGGTCAGGATGCTGGACGAGGCGGCGATCGCCGACCCGTCCCAGTACGACGTGAAAGACCTCGACCATCTCTACATCCGGCGGACCCTTGTCCCGATCGCTCATCGGCAGCAGCCGCAGCGCGGCGAAGGCGTTCGTAACGGCCAGATATGTCAGTCGAAGGAGCATGAACGGCCATCCTGCCGCCTCTCGGCTTCCCTCGACAGCAGGAACCCGCCAAACCGACTGACCTGAACGAACGACATTTTCGGCAGGCGCAGGGTCGGCCTCAGGGCAGCAGGGACTCCGGTCTCGGCTTGGGCGGTCGCGGTACCGATGGCAGGGAGGTGACCTGGGCGGCCTCGGCCGGAGGGCGGATGGCGAGGGTCTCGGCCAGCAGCCGGTAGGACCTCAAGCGGTCGGCGGGGTCGTGAGTGGGGGTGTTGACGATGAGCTCCTCGACACCGTGGGCCGCCGCGAGCTTCGTCAGCTGCTCGCCCACCTGCTCGGGTGTGCCGAACACCAGGGTGCGTTTGGCGACGGCGGCCTGCCGTAGCTCGTCGCCGGTCCAGCGGTGCCGGCGTACGGTCTCCGGCGAAGGCAGCGGGGCGTCCTGGCCGAGGTCCTTGCGACTGCGCCAGAGCAGGACCGCCGAGACCAGGGCCTGGACCTTGGCCATGGTGTCGGCCGTCAGCACGCGTACCGCCAGCGCGCCGCGCGGGCTGGGGGCGCCGGAGGGGGCGGTGAACCCGCGCAGGTACCGTCCTAGCGCCTCGCGGCCCGGTTCGGGATTGAGGAAGTGGGCGAAGCCGAACGCCGTGCCGAGCTGCGCGGCCAGGGTGGCCGAGGTGGTACCGGCGCCGAGGAGCCACACCTGGGGTGCGACGGTGCCGGACGGCATCACCGGCGGCGAGGCGGCGCCAGGGAGTCCCTCGAGTGCCGGGGGAACGCCGAGGGCGTGCAGCAGGCGGACCACCTGTTCGGGGAACCTTTGCGCGGGCCCGCCTGCGCGCCCGACGCCGAGGTCGACTCGGTGCGGGTACAGGCCGGACAGGACCCGGAACGTCTCGGCGACCTTCACCGGGTCGTAGCGCGGCAGCAGCACTCCGCCGGACCCGACCCGCAGATGACGGGTGACGGCCAGCAGCGTCGCGGCCAGGATCTCAGGCGCGGTTCCGGCGAAGCCGGGCGAGTTGTGGTGCTCGGCCAGCCAGTAGCGGGTCACCCCGAGACCGTCGAGGTCGCGGGCGAGTCGCACCGTGGCGGCCAGCGCCGCCGAGGGCGTGGAGCCCTCGGTGACCGGCGACTGGTCGAGGACGGAAAGGCGCACGGTCATCAGTCGTCCTTCCGCGCGGTGATGGCGGGCACCAGGCGGAAGTCGCGCTGGAAGACCAGGTTGTGCAGGTCGGCCGAGGCGATGGCCCGCAGGGTCGGCAGCTCGGCGGCCGCCTGCTCGTCGTCGAAGACGTTGAGCGGCCATTCGCCGACCGTCCCGCCGCGCAGGTGCGGGTGGTGAAATCCGCGTCCGTAGTGGGCCTGGACCTGGATCGGGTCGACGCCGGACCGGCGCTGCTCGGGCCACCAAAGGGCCCAGCAAGCGGCCACCCCTCCGTCCGCCGACCGGATCACCCCGGTCGCGTCGATGTCGCCGGTGCCGAGCAGCAGGACCTGGTTCATCTCCGACAGGGCCTGGTGGGCGTAGGGCGAAAGAAGTTCCACCGCTTTGGCGAACAGGGCCTCCTTGTCCCGGCGCGACCTGAGATGCCCGTGTGTGCCGTCGCGCAGGTCCGCGAAGTGCCTGGTGAGCGCCGCGAGATACGGCTGGGTTCTGTGCTGGGCCGCGGGCCCGGTAGTGCCGTCCATCGTCGTTCTCCTCTTGCCGATCGCTCGTGCTGTGCCGGACGTGTGCTGTGCTGAGAGGTCTGTGCCGGACGTGTGCTGTGCCGGAGCGCCAGCCGTACGGCGCCGCTCGTAGGGCCGGCGCTCCGGCCGGTTATTGCTCGGCGGGGCCGGCGACCAGCTCGCGGAACGCCGACCCGAACCAGGCCAGCAACGGGTTCCTTTGGACGCTGCCGTCGACCGCTATGCGTGTGCCGGGCTGCAGGAACGCGCCGTGTCCCATGTCCGGGAAGCTCCGCAGCTCTACGGTGTTGCCCGAGGCGAGCAGACGGCGCTCGTACAGCCGCACGTCGTCGGCCACCGGGTCGAGCTCGCCGACCCCGAGGGCCGCGGGTGCGACTCCTCGCAGGTCGGCTGCCTCGAACGGCGTGCTGTAGGCCGAGCCGGTGTCGCGACGCCAGTCTGTTCCCAGGTAGGTCCGCCACGCGGAGATCATCGCCTGCCTGGTCGGGAAGCTGTTCGCGTGCCGGAAGTAGGACGGCGAACGGCACCACGGGTCGAGGGGCGGGTAGGCGAGCAACTGGGCGGCCAGGGGGCGGCGCAGGTCGCGCCAGGTCAGGGCGGCGCAGGCGGCGATCGTGCCGCCCGCGCTGTCGCCGCCCACCCCCAGCCGGTCGCCCATGCCTTCGCGTTCGGCCTTCGCGCCGGCCCAGTCGAGAACGGCCAGCACGTCGTCCAGCGCCGCCGGGTGGGGATGGCGGGGCGCCAGCCGATACTCGACGCTGACCAGCGTGCACGTGGCCAGCCTGGCCAGGTCCGCGCATGCGAAGTGCCAGCCGTCCACCGAACCTCTGGTCCAGCTGCCGCCGTGCGCCCACACCAGCCAGCCGGCGCGCCGTCCCTTCGGCCGGTAGACGCGCACGCGGACGTTCCTGTCCTCCGCGGGCACGACGGCCTCCTCCCACTGCAGGGCGGATCGTCTCCGGTGGACAGGGGTGGGCACGGTCGCTATTCCTTCCACTACGCCGGTCCTTCCACTACGCGGGCCCTCCGTCGTCAGGCGGCCTGCGGCTGCTCCAGGCGCTTCGGCTGCAGGAACACGGCGATCAGCAGCGCCATCACCACGCAGATCGCGGCGTTGACGAAGATCGCCGTGGTGACGCCGCTGAGGACGGTCTGAGCGTTCTCCCCGCCGAGGGCGTGCACCCGGGCCGTCGCGATGGCGCTCATGATCGGGATGCCCATCGTGATCCCGATCTGCTGGCTCATGGTGGCCAGTCCGGTCGCCAGGCCCTGCTCGTTGTCGGGAAGCCCCGAGGTCGCGGTGACCATGAAGCCCACGATCACGACCAGGTTGGCCACGCCGCCGACGAAGGTGGCCACCAGCAGCAGCGCCATCGAGGATGTCGAGGGCTCCAGCAGCACCAGCGAGACCGTGGCCGCGGCCTGGACCAGGAAGCCGCCGACGACCGCGTTCTTGCTGCCGACGCTGCCGATGATCTTCGGGCCGACGACGCCGCCGATGACGGTGCCGGTGCCGAGCACCGCGAAGGACAGGCCGGCCGCCAGGGGGGAGTAGCCGAGGACCTTCTGCAGGTACAGGGTGAGCAGGAAGACCAGGGACGTCTCGGTGACGAACGCCAGCAGGCCGGCGATGTTGCCCCAGCCGACGCTGCGCCGTTTGAGGATGGTGACCGGGACCAGCGGCGCGGCGACGCGGCGCTCGATCATCCAGAAGGCGACCAGGAGCAGGACGCCGACGACCAGTCCGGTGACCGCTCCGGGAGCGCTCCACGACTTGGCGCCGGCCTCGGTGAGGCCGTAGACGATGGCCAGCAGGCCGAGCGTGACCGCGAGGGCTCCGGGGACGTCCAGCTTCGGCCGCTCGGACGGACGGTTCTCCGAGAGCAGGGCCGGGGCCAGGGCCACGACCACAACGGCGACGGGCACGTTGATGAAGAAGGCCCAGCGCCAGCTCAGCAGGTCGGTGAGGACGCCGCCGAGGATCGCTCCGGTGGTGAAGCCGGCGGCCATCAGGGCGCCGTTGAGGCCGAGTGCCTTGTCCCGCTTCGGGCCCTCGGGGAACGAGGTGGTGAGCAGGGACAGCGCCGCCGGTGTGACGGCCGCGGTGGCCAGGCCCTGGGCGACCCGCGCGACGATCAGCATCTCCGGCGAGACCGCGAGCCCGCCGACGATGGACGCGACGCCGAGCAGCACCATGCCGGCGATGAAGACGCGGCGGCGGCCGAACAGGTCGGCGAACCGGCCGAACAGGAGCGTGAAGCCCGCGGCGCACAGGGCGAACGCGGTGGCGATCCACTGGAGGTTCTCCAGCGAAAAGCCGACGTTCGCCCCGATCTGCGGCAGGGCGACGTTGAGAATGGAGAAGTCGACGGCGAGGGTGAAACTCGCGCTCAGGAGCAGACACAGGACGAGTCGCTGCCGCGCGGTCATTCTGGTCGGCGGCCGCACCTCGCCGAATGATGTCGGTGATTGTTCGACGCTGGTCATGCCGATACTCCCTTTTTAGGGCCTGGATTTACCTCGTCGACCACTAGGCTCCGCCATTCGAGGCAACGGTAACCAGAACCCTGGTCTGCCTATCCATGGCCTGACTATCACTGGCGGGGATAGTCAAAGCTCCTGGCATTTGGGGAAGGATGGGCGTCATGGCGGAAAAGACAGCGCTCGGAGATTTCCTGCGCAGCAGGCGCGGCGGCGTCAAGCCCGAGGACGTCGGTGTGGCGTCACGGGGCGCCCGCCGCGTGCCTGGCCTGCGGCGGGAAGAGCTGGCACAGCTCGCCGGCGTCAGCGTCACGTACTACACCCGCTTGGAGCAGGGGCAGAGCACCAATGCCTCCGAGTCGGTGATCGACGCGCTGGCCCGCGCCCTCGACCTCAACGACGACGAGCGTGCCCACCTGCACGACCTGGCCCGGCCGGTCAGAGCCAAGCGGCGTCGTCCCACACGGCCCGCCGTGGCCCGTCCGGGCACCCGGCAGGTCATCGACGCGATGGTGAACGTCCCCGCCGTCGTGCTCGGCCGGCACAGTCAGGTGCTGGCCTGGAACACGCTCGGCCACCTGCTCCTGGCCGGGCATTACGCCTTCGACGCCCCCGACCACGTCGCCGAACGTCCGAACCTGACCAAGATGCTCTTCCTGGACTCCCATCACCGCCACCTGTACGTCCGGTGGGAGGACGAGGCCTCCCGGGCGGTGGCGTCGCTGAGTTTGGTGGCCGGCCGCTATAAGGACGACCGCGACCTGGCCGAGCTGATCGGCGAGCTGACCATGAAGAGCCCGGAGTTCGCCTCCATGTGGTCCAAGCACCCGGTGGCCAACTGCACCTCCGGAACCAAGTACTTCCGCCACCCGGAGGTCGGCGACCTGGCACTGGAGTTCGAGGCGCTGCACCTGCCGGACGAGCCCGGGCATCGCATCCTGATGTACAGCGCCCGCCCGGGCACCGCGTCGGAGGCCGCGCTGCGGCTGCTGCAGAGCAAGGTGCTGCCGGAGCACCCCGTCCTTGACCGCGCCAGGGAACTCGAGGCCTGACCTGCTCCGCCGTTCGATCTCTGCCCGCAGGGCCAGGCGGGGATCGTCCCGTCGGAGTTCCGCCATTACTTCATTCTTCCCTTACGTCATTTCTTGATTACTTCATCTCCCGTCATCACTGCCACCTTTCCGCTGCTGAGTCCCCGGGTCGCGGAACGGCTTGAGGCCGATCGACCGCGGTCGGACGCGGATCGGCGCAGGTCGGCCGGAGTCCAAAGCTGTCACGAACCTGAAAGAGGGGCGAACCATGGACCTGAACCTGACCGGAAGGGTGTACGTCGTCACCGGCGCGTCCGCCGGCATCGGCGAGGCCACCGTGCGCCTGCTCGCCGCCGAGGGCGCCGCGGTGGTGGGGGTCTCGCGCAAACCTTACGGCGTCGAGGAACTTGCCGGCGCGTCGAGCGGCACGGTGAGCGCCATCGCCGCCGACGTCACCGAACGCGACACCGCACGCCAGGTCGTCGAGGCGGTGCTGGAACGGCACGGCCGCCTGGACGGGCTGGTCAACAACGTCGGCGGCCTGGAGTCTCGTCCGAGTTTCCTGGACGTCACCGACGAGCAGTGGCTGGCCGGTTTCGAGCTCAACTTCCACTCGGCGGTCCGGATGACCCGCGCCGCGATCCCCGCGATGCCGGCCGAGGGCGGCAGCCTGGTGCACGTCGCCAGCGAGGCCGCCCGGTTCCCCGACCCGCCGCTGGTGGACTACGCGGCGGCCAAGACCGCCATGCTCTCGTTGTCCAAGACCCTGGCCGCCGAGTTCGGCCCACGCGGTATCCGCTCCAACGTCGTGTCACCCGGCCCCACCAGGACCCGCCTGTGGGACGCCCCCGGTGGCTTCGCCGACCAGCTGTCGGCCAGGTTCGACCTGCCGGTCGAGCAGGCCGTCGATCATTTCGTCCGGGAGGTGCGCCGGTTGCCCGCCGGTCGTCCCGGCAGCCCCGAGGACGTCGCCCAAGTCATCGTCTACCTGCTCTCCCCGTTGGCGCGCCAGGTCACCGGGGCCGAGTGGGCGGTCGACGGCGGGGCCCTCCGGCAGATCTGATCCCTCCCTCTGACGCAGCACGGCTGCATCCGCACGTGTGAGTCCGCAGGTCCACCCCGCACGTCCGAGCGACACATGTGAGTCGGCAAGTCCACCCCTGCACGTCCGGCCACGCAAGCCACCCCACGAGAGGTGACCCCGGATGACCCTCGCACTGCTGGCGCTGGCGATCGGCGCCTTCGGGATCGGCACCACGGAGTTCGTGATCGTGGGCCTGCTCCCCGACGTCGCGGCCGATCTCGGCGTCTCGATCCCGTCCGCCGGCCTGCTGGTGTCCGGCTACGCGCTCAGCGTGGTGGTCGGCGCGCCGCTGATGACCGCAGCCGGTTCGCGGCTGCCCCGCAAGACGATGCTGATCGCCCTGATGGCGGTCTTCGTGGCCGGCAACGCTTTGTGCGCCGTCGCGCAGGACTACACCGTCCTGATGGCCGGCCGTGTGGTGGCCGCGCTGTGCCACGGCGCGTTCTTCGGCATCGGCTCGGTGGTCGCGGCGAGCCTGGTGGCGCCCAACCGCAGGGCCAGCGCGATCGCGCTGATGTTCACCGGCCTGACCGTCGCCAACGTCCTCGGTGTGCCGATGGGCACCGCGCTCGGCCAGCAGCTCGGCTGGCGGTCGACGTTCTGGGCGGTGACCGCGCTCGGCGTCGCTGGGATGATCGGCATCGCCGCCCTGGTCCCCCGGCGGCAGGCGAGCGACCCGGCCGGGCTGCGCGGGGAGCTGGCGGTGTTCCGCAAGCCGCAGGTGTGGCTGGCGCTGCTGACCACCACGCTCGGTTTCGCGGGGGTGTTCGCGTCGTTCACCTACATCGCGCCGATGATGACCGAGGTCGCCGGGTTCCCGCCGAGCGCGGTCACCTGGCTGCTGATCCTGTTCGGGATCGGGCTGTGCGCGGGCAACGCCCTCGGCGGCCGTGCCGCCGACCGCGACCTGATGCCCAGCCTGTACACGATCCTGGCCGCGCTCGCGGTGGTGCTCGTGATCTTCGTGTTCACGGCGCGCTACCCGGTGCCGGCCGCGATCACCATCGCGCTGTTCGGCGTCGCCGGCTTCGCGACGGTCCCGCCGCTGCAGACCCGGATGATGGACAAGGCGCAGGGCGCTCCGGCGCTGGCCTCGGCGGCCAACATCGCGGCGTTCAACCTCGGCAACGCGATCGGCGCGTGGCTCGGCGGCCTGGCCATCGGCGCCGGGCTCGGCTACACGGCGCCCAGCTGGATCGGCGCCCTGCTGGCCGCCACCGGGCTGGCCGTGGCGTTCTACTCCGGGTGGCTGGACCGGGCGGCGCGTAAGGTCCGGCCGGGCGGTGCCCGGCCCGCGATGGTGAGCGAGGTGCCCGGACCCATGGGCGGCCGGTGACCCCGGCAGGGAGCACTCGGGCGAAATATCACGACAAACACTGAGGAGTCATGATGAAGGATGCGAGCACCTACAACCGCCGGTCGATCTTAGCCGGGGCCGCCGTCGCCCTCGGCGGCGCGGCGGTCTCCACCAGCCTGACGGGCACGCCGGCGCTGGCCGAAACGGCCACCGCCCCCGCCCGCACCGGGGCGACGATACGCCCGGGCGACCCCCGGTACCGTGAGCTCAGCACGGGCAACAACCAGCGCTTCGTCGCCCGCCCCGACTACATCCGCATGATCGCTTCGCCCGAGGACGCCGAGGCCGCGGTGCGTGACGCCGTACGGGAGGGAAAGCGGGTCTCCATCCGAGGCGGCGGCCACTGCTTCTCGGACTTCGTGTGCAACCCCGAGGTCGAGGTCGTACTCGACGTGTCCGAGATGACCGGCGTCTACTACGACGCCACCCGCCGTGCCTTCGTCGTGGAGGCCGGTGCCCGCTTGATCAACGTCTACGAGGCCCTGTTCAAGGGCTGGAACGTCACCATCCCCGGCGGCATCTGCTACAGCGTCGGCGTCGGGGGCCACTTCTCCGGCGGCGGGTACGGCCTGCTGTCGCGCCAGCTCGGCCTGACCGTCGACCATCTGTACGGCGTCGAGGTGGTCGTGGTCGACGCCGGCCGCCGGGTGCGCACGGTGATCGCCACGCGCGAGGCCTCCGACCCCAACCGCGACCTTTGGTGGGCCCATACCGGTGGCGGCGGCGGGAACTTCGGTGTCATCACCCGCTATTTCTTCCGCTCGCCGGGTGCCAAGGGCTCCAACCCCACGGACCAGCTCGTCTCCCCTCCCTCGACCGTGCTGGTCAGCGCCGTCGAGTTCCCCTGGGAGGAGCTGACACAGGCCGCCTTCGGCCGGCTGCTGAAGAACTTCGGCGCCTGGCACGAGAAGAACAGCGCGCCCGACTCGCCCTACGCGAACCTGAGCTCTCTGTTCAACGTCAGCCACCGGTCGCACGGCAGCATGGGCATGTTCACCCAGTTGGACGCCGCCACGCCGAACGCACGCAGGCTGCTCGACGACTACATGACCGCGATCACCGAAGGCGTCGGGGTCGCGCCGCGCTCCTCGACCAGGTCGATGGGCGAGATAGGCCCGATGCCGGGCCTGGCCGCGCCGCGTGAACTGCCGTGGCTGCAGGCCACCCGGATGGTCGGCACCAACAACCCGACCATCACCAACCCGAGCTCGCGCGGCACGCACAAGTCCGCGTACATGCGCAAGAACTTCACCGACGCCCAGATCGCCGCCCTCTACCGGTGTGCGACCTATCCGAACTTCACCAATCCCGACACCATGGTGGTGTTGTTCTCCTTCGGCGGCAAGGTCAACGCCGTACGTCCGGACGCCACCGCCAACGCCCAGCGCTCCTCGGTGTTCAAGATGTGCTTCCAGACCTTCTGGGCCGACCAGCGCGATGACGCCCTTCACCTGGCCTGGGCCAGGGACAGCTACGAGGAGTTCTTCGCCGCGACCGGCGGCGTCCCGGTGCCCGGCGACTCGGCCGAGGGGTGCTACATCAACTACCCCGACAACGACGTCCTGGACCCGGCGCGCAACCGGTCGGGAGTGCCGTGGAGCACGTTGTACTTCAAGGAGAACTACCCGCGGCTGCGGCAGGTGAAGCGGCGCTGGGACCCGACGAACTACTTCCGGCACAAGATGTCCATCGAACCCGCGGCGAGCTGAGCTTCGCCTTCCCGCGCGCAGGACAGGGTGCGCCTTTCCCGCGAGCGCACCACCGTGGTCAGTCGTACCGGGCCGGGCGGCCGCCCACCATGTGGCACCCGGCGACCGGCGTCCCGCCGGGATCGCGCTGATCCGTGCGACCCGGCGGGAGCCGAACCCACCGTGAGGCCTTCGATGAACACTGTTCAGGTTGAACACCTCCCGATGTCCGCGCAGGAGGATCCCTACGAGGACATGTACGCCGCGCTGCTCGATGACCGGTCGAGGCTCGGTCCCGTGCAGGCGGTGCCGATCGACCTGCTGTCACCGGCCGGCTCGCCGAAGGTCGACACCGTCGACCCCGGACACGTCAAGGAACTGGCCGAGTCGGGGGTGGAACTCCCGCCGATAATCGTGCATCGCGACACCATGCGCGTCGTCGACGGAATGCACCGGCTGCGCGCGGCCGTCCTGCGCGGCGCCGACCACATCCAGACACGGTTCTTCGACGGCGCGCCCGCCGACGCCATGGCGTTCGCCGTACAGGTGAACGTCAGGCTCGGCCGGCCGCCGTCGCTCGCCGACCGTACAACGGCCGCCGAACGCGTCATGCGCACCCACCCGCACCTGTCGGACCGAGCGATCGCCTCGGCCACCGGCCTGGCCGCCAAGACCGTCTCGGCGATCCGGGCCAGGACCCCGGCCGGCGGTCGCCACACCGAGGTGCGGGTCGGCCGGGACGGCAAGTCGCGGCCGCTCAGCAGCGCCAAGGGCCGCCGGGCGGCCTGGGAGTTCATCGCCGCCAACCCTGGCGCCTCGCTGCGCGAGATCGCCAAGGCGGCCGGCATCTCGCCGGGCACGGCCCGCGACGTGCGGGCCCGGCTGCACCGGGGCGAGGATCCGGTGCCTCCCAAGCAGCGTGCCGCCGAGCGCGGCCCGCGCGGCGGTGGCCCGCGCGGTAATGGCCCGCGCAGTGGTGGCGCGCGCGGTGGTGGCCCGCACGGTGGTGGTGCGGGCCACCACCGCCCGGCCGGTGGTGAGCCGAGCCGGCGCAGGCCGGTGCGCGATCCCGGTTCGGTGCTGCGCATCCTGCGCAACGACCCGGCCATCCGGTACGCCCTGAGCGGCCGGCTGCTGCTGCGCCTGCTCGACCTGCACGGCCACCCCGGAGACTGGCGGCGCTTCGCCGACATGGTCCCGGCGCACTGCGTCGGCATGGTGGCCGATTCGGCCCGCGAGTGCGCCGAGGCCTGGCGGGAGTTCGCCGAACGGCTGGAGGGACGCCGGGACCTGAAGGTGTGAACGTGACCCCTCTACCCTGCGGCGCGAGCCTCCGGCGGCCGTCCCACGGCGGACGCCGGATGGTGCGCCGAGCCGTCCGTCACGGTGGAGAGCAGGCGTAGCGCCGCCTCCGAGGCGGTGCCGGGTTCGGCGCTGTAGAACAGGATGCGGGCCCCGCAGTCGTCGGCCAGGTGGACGGCCTCGAAGGACAGCTCGATGCGGCCGACCACCGGATGATGGAAGTGCTTGGTGCCGTACACGCAGTTCAGCACGGGATGACGAGCCCACAGGTCGGCGAACTCAGAGCTTTTCATCAGCAGCTCGCCGATCAGTTCCGCCAGCGGACGGTCCTCGGGGTGACGCCCCGCGACCAGGCGCAGCGAGGCGACCACCCGCCGCGCCTCCTCCCCCCAGTGGACGTGGAGGTCGCGTGTGTGCCGGTCGAGGAACAGCATCCGGTACAGGTTCGGCCGCCCGGCCGCCGCGTGCGGGCTGCCCAGGTCGCAGTGCCCGGCCAGCAGCGCGTGGGCCGGCGGATTCCAGTCCAGCACGTCGCCGCGCCGGTCCATCGCCACCGCCGCGACGCCCTCCGCGGCGGCGATGAGCTGCCGCACGCCGGGACGCGCCGGCCGCGACCGAGACATGGCCGGGGTGCGCCCCCGGCGCCGGGGCAGGGCCAGATCGCGCAGGTGCGCGGTCTCGTCGTCGTCCAGGCGCAGCGCTCGCGCGAGCGCGTCGACGATCTCCGGCGAGGTGTTTCGGCCATGGCCCTGTTCCAGCCGGGTGTAGTAGCTCGTACTGATGCCGGCCAGCTGTGCCAGCTCCTCACGGCGCAGCCCGGCGACACGCCTGGCCCCGTGGGAGGTCAGGCCGACGTCCTCCGGACGCAGGCGGGCGCGGCGCCCGCGCAGGAAATCTCCGAGGTCACCCGCGGTGTCCATGTACCAAGTCTCCAACCAAGCCCCTTTCCGCACCAGGACCGACCCTGACCCTGTCGGTGTCAGGCACGGTCGCCTTCCGGCCATGCGACGACGAAATAAGCCGTCGCCGTGTGGATCCCTAATTAACCTGTACGATTTATTTGATTAATGGCGGTGTATCCGCCGGGGCGCTCGGGTCGTACATCGGCGAGGTGTCACTTTCCCGCCCCGGGCCGCACGCCGTACAACTGATAAGAATACCCAGTTGTACAAACGGCCGCCCGCATCGGACCCCGGAATAAGCTCGGATCGCGAGCAGGCGGTCTGTTTATCGTTTCCAGGCGATAAGACCCCGGCGCAGGCGCAGGCAGACCGGCGGACGGTACTCCCCGAAATCCCATCTTCTTGATTCGGGTGAACGTCCGGACCGGCGTGCTTCCGTTCCGGCCTAGGGAAGGGTTCCCATGAGAAAGATTGCCGTCGTCATCGGCACCAGGCCAGAAGCCATCAAGTGTGCCCCGGTCATCCGGGCGCTCCGGGACGATCCCCGGTTCACCCCCATCGTCCTGTCGACCGGTCAGCACCGGCAGATGCTCGACGAGACGCTGCAGGCGTTCGGCATCAAGCCGGACACCGACCTGAACGTCATGACCGAAAGGCAGACGCTTTCGCAGATCACCCATCGGGTGCTGGACGGTTTGGCCGGATGGCTGGCCGCCTGCTCGGTCGAGGCGGTCATGGTGCACGGCGACACCGCCACCACCTTGGTCGGCGGGCTGGCCGGTTTCCACCAGCAGGTGCCGGTCGTCCACATCGAGGCGGGCCTGCGGAGCGGGAACCTGTACTCCCCGTTTCCCGAGGAGGCCAACCGGCGGCTGGTCGCGCAGATCGCCGAACTGCACCTCGCGCCGACCCCGGGCAACGCCGCCAACCTGATTCGCGAGGGCATCAAGGAGAGCAAGATCGTCGTCACCGGTAACACGGTGATCGACGCGCTGCGGTGGGCTGCCTCGCGGCCGATCGGCTACGGCCACCCGGCGCTGGCGGACCTGGACGACGATCCGAGGAAGGTCGTGCTGGCCTCGGCGCACCGCCGGGAGTCCTGGCCGCTGCTGCCGCGGATCGGCGAGGCGCTGCGCGACATCGCCGCCGACGGCGACGTGCGGGTGGTGGTGCCGCTGCACCGCAACCCCATCGTGCGCGAGGCGCTGCTCCCCAAGATCGCCGGCCTGCCGAACATCACCGTCGTCGACCCGCTGCCGTACCTGCACTTCTGCCGGCTCATGCTGCGCAGCGACATCATCCTGTCCGACAGCAGCGGAGCCGAGGAGGAGGGCCCGGCGCTCGGCAAGCCGACGCTGGTGCTGCGCGATGTCACCGAACGGCCCGAGGCGATCGCCGCGGGCACCGCGCGCCTGGTCGGCCGGACCCGCGAGCGGATCACCGAGGAGGTCACCACGCTGCTGGGCGACGAGGTGCGCTACCAGCAGATGGCGGCCCCGGCCAACACCTACGGCGACGGCCGCGCCTCCGAGCGGGTGGTCGGCGCGCTGGCGCACTTCTTCGGCGAGGGGCCGGCCGTCATGCCGTTCGTGCCCGGCGGCGATTTCGCCTCGCAGGACAGTCGGCCGGCGCAGGCCCCCGTCTTCGCCGCCTGAGAAAGGGAGGAGATCAAATGAACGGCGCGCACAACGTCGTCAGACCCCTCGCGACGAGTGGTCGGTCGATCGACGCCAAGATCGTCCATCGGCCGAAGAACTATCCGATCGACGGGCGGACCGTCGTGGTGAACCCGAACCTGACCCCGGCCTTCGCCGGTGAGTCCCCGGGTGACCGTATCCCCGCCTTCTCGTCCACCATCCTGACCGGCACGCGCGTCGAGGAGGCCGAGTCGGTCCTGTTGTTCCAGGTGAACCCGGAGATCGGCACCGCCGACGGCACGGACCGCGCGGCCGGCGCCACCGGCGTCTCCGGCATCGTCGACGAGCCGGGCTGGAGCATGCTCGGCGACCTGCTCGCCGAAGCCGGTGGCGACGGCGCGGGGGCCGGCGATCCGGGGCCCGGCCTGCCGTTCCCCCGGGAGTGCCCGCTGTGGCGGGGCCCGCAGGACGACATCGGGCTCATGGAGTTCGACCCGGCCCTGGCCCTCGGCCGCCCCGCGTCGCCGGGCGGCGCCCGCACCTTCCGCGTGAAGGTGAACCTCTGGTTCGCCCCCGCCGGTACCGACTGCTTCATCCACGACCGGCATGACTTCATCGAGATCCACTCGCAGATATACGGGTTCGGGCGGATGCAGAAGTTCACCGCGCAGGACCACTCGGCGCTGTACGAGGACCTGCTCATGAGCCCCGGCCAGACCACCCCGACGCCGTTCTGCCGGATGGGACCCGGCGGCACGTTCGTCTACCCATGGCACCAGTACCGCGCGGACACCGACTGCGTGTGGCTTGCCGTCGAATATCACGCCGTCACCCCGTGAGCAGCCCGAACCCCAGGAAGGAGAGCACGAGATGTCGCCAGAGCGCGCACCCCTGACGCCCCCGAGGTTCACTCCGGAGATCGTCACGGACCAACTGCGGGACGGATACTGGCTGGAGGCTCCCGACATCGACGGGGACGGCCGGCCCGACCTGTTCGGATACGGCCTACGACTCGGCGAGATCTACTGGTACCAGAACGGCGCGGACTGGCCGCGCCGGATGGTCACCGACGGGTTCCGCATGCCGGTGGGTGCCGACTTCGCCGACATCAGCGGCAACGGTTCCCCCGACATCGTGGTGTGCTACGAGCTGTACGGGCCGATCGGCACGATCCACGACCCCGACCCGGCCGGCGGCAAGATCGACTGGATCGAGAACCCGGGCAGCCCCGACAAGGACCCCTCCCGCTGGAAGCGGCACTACATCGGCCGCGCGACCGGGATGCACCGGCTGCGGGTCGGCCACTTCACCCAGACCGAGCGGCTGGAGGTGATCGGCCTGCCGATCGTCGCCGAGGCCGACGTGCACGCGGTGCTCCCGGTGGTGCTGTTCACCCAGCCCGACGACGTCCACCAGGCCGAGGAATGGCCGATGACCGTCGTCGACGACTCCTCCTTCCGCATGATCCACGGCGCGGAGAAGAAGAAAGGCCTGATCCCCGGCTCGGACCTGGACTCGATCCTGCTGGCCTCCGACGAAGGCGTCACCTGGCTCTACTACGACCAGACCGGCCGCGAGTGGCGCAAGGTGCTCATCGGCGAGGGCGAGACGACCCAGTTCGAGCAGACCGGATTCCGGGGCAGCGGCGACATGGACGCCGGCGGGCTGGGCGGCGACCGGTTCGCCTACGTGGCGGCCCTGGAGCCGTTCCACGGCAACACCGTCGCGGTGTACGTCAAGGACGCGGCGTCCGGCGGTGACACACATGTGCCCGCCGAGCAGGCGACCTGGCGCCGCATGCTGCTCGACGTCTACGGCGACCCGAACGAGAACGGCGAGGGCCCCGGCCACCAGGTGGTGTGCGCCGACTTCGACGGCGACGGCGACGACGAGTTCCTGGTCGCCCTGCGCGGCCCGTGGCCCTGGCAGGGGGTCATGTACTACAAGGCGATCGACGCCCGCAACGGCGTCTTCGCCAAGTGGCGCGTCGCCGACGAGTCGGTGGCCAGGATCGCCGCGGCCGACTTCAACGGCGACGGCAGGCTCGACTTCGCCACCATCGCGTACTCGGTGCAGAACTACTACGTCGCCAAGGACGCCAAGTTGATGCTGTACCGGAACGCCATCTGAGAGGCGGCACCTCATGTCCTTGGCCACCGCCGCGGCGCCCGACGGCGCCGTGCACGTCCGGCGAGCGCCGTTGCCCTCGCTGACCGGTCTGCGATTCATCGCCGCGCTGCTCGTGTTCTGTTTCCACGTCACCCTGTCGAACTCGCCGGTGCCGCCCAACGGGGCGGTGAACCCGTTCGCCGATCCCGGCCTGGCCGGCACCTTGGAGTGGTTGTTCAGCAAGGCCGGCTACATGGGTGTGTCGTTCTTCTTCGTGCTGAGCGGCTTCGTCATCACCTGGTCCGCCAAACCGGGCGAGCGCATGCGCGCCTTCTGGCGCCGCCGCGTCCTGAAGATCTTCCCCAACCATCTGGTGATGTTCGCCCTGGCGACGGTGCTCTTCGCTGGCGCGTTCACCCCGGTCAGGGCCTGGCTGCCGAACGTCTTCCTGCTGCACTCGTTCTTCCCTCAGGGAGATGTGTACGTCAGCGTCAACCCGCCGGCGTGGACGCTGTGCAGTGAGCTGTTGTTCTACATGTTGTTCCCGTTGCTGATCAAGCCGATCCGGCGCATATCGGAGAACAGGCTGTGGCTGTGGGCGGGCATCATGCTGGCCGGCATGGTGGCGGTCCAGCTCGTCACGCTCTATCTCATCCCCGCCACGCCCAAGTCGCCGATCACCCCGATCTCGGTGACGCAGTTCTGGTTCGGCTACATCTTCCCACCGCCGAGGCTGTTCGAGTTCGTGCTGGGCATGATCCTGGCCCGCGCCGTGATGGCCGGCAAGTGGATGCGGATCGGCACGCTGCCGGCCGCGGCCCTGGCGGTGGCCGGTTACGTCCTGGCGCTCAATGTGCCATTCGTGTTCGGCTTCACCGTGGCCACCATCGTGCCGATCTGCGCAGTGCTGCTGGCTTTCGCCTCCGCCGACGTGCGCGGCGAGCGCACCCGCATGCAGGGCCGTACGGCCACGTGGCTCGGAGAGATCTCGTTCGGCTTCTACATCTGCCAGGGCGTGGTCGTCTTCTACGGACGGACGCTCCTCCCCGACCAGCCGTTCGCCACGCCGGTGGCCGTCGCGGTGGTGGCCGTGCTGTTCGTGGCCACGCTGCTGGCCGGCTGGGGACTGTACGCGGGCGTCGAGCGGCCGCTCATGCGCCGCTGGGCCCGTAGCCGCCCGCGCACGATGCCGATTGCGAACCCCGGCATGGTCCCGGCCAGCGCTCTCACCGGGCCCGCAGTGTCCACGACCTCCGCCGCCCAGGCGGCCGAGACACCCCGCTAGAGGATGCCCATCCGGTGCGCGCTCGCCGAGGAGAGCGCGCACCGGGGACGGCTGCCATGCCGCCACCACTCCTGGCTGTACACGCGCCTGGACGTCTGGGGGCGACGAGGGCGGGGACAGGGGGCATGTCGGCGAAGTCGCCGGGTGAGTGGTGCCATCGGCCGAGGTCCGAAAAGAGAAATAGTACTTCGTCTGGTCTTCATCCGAAGCGATGGATAAATAGCCCAATCGGAGAATACATCAGTGCTCGAGGTAGGCATTCACGCACTGCGCATTCTGGTGCCGGATAATCGCGGACAGTGATCGTCTTTGGGTGTGGATGGCCGCAGGTTGTGGCGGGGATCAGGCCGGCGTGGGATCAGGCGGCATCCAGGCACGACCGAGAAAGGCCTCACGGATGGCGGTCATGACGTCTGCGCCGTGCTTGGCAGCGGTGGACAGGTAGCCGCGGATGGCGTACCGGTGCCCGGTGGTGGTCTCCGAGCGGAGCCGTCCGGAGATCTTCTACTGGGTTTTGGCCGGTCGGACGTCGCGTTCGGCCTGGTTGTTGGTGGGCGGGATCCCCAGGTCGTGGGCGAAGCGCAGCACGTCGGTCTCGCGGTCGCGCAGAACCTCCAGCAGGACGCGGCCGATCGGCTGGGTGACGGTCTTGGCGGGTCTGGGGATGCGGGGGATCTTTGACAGGCCGAGTCGGACGCCGTGCCGGAAACTCTCGATCCACATCGCCTGGGTGCCCTGGGCGTCGGCGTGGGTGTCCACGCCCAGAACGATCTGCTCGTGGTCATGGTCGATAGTGGCGCGGTCATCGGTGGGGCGGGGCACGTGTCTCCTCAAACCTTGGGGGAGGGATGGTGACCGACCGGGCAGAGAGGTCAGGACTGTGACGATGCGCTCGCAAGGCCTCTATGGGGACACATCCCTGCCTGGGCCGGTAGCACCGCCCGGGGCCAGGGCGACAGGTCATCACGAAGGCACGACGGCCAGTCTCAAGCCGGGTCAGACCCTGGCCTTGCAGGCGGTACCCCTTCAGTCTCACAGTCCTCAAGCGCTCGGTGATCCTCTGGGTCAAGGAAGCAACGGGCCGGTGAGCGTGGCGGCCTTCATCGCTTCCCAGAAGACCGACCATGACATCCCCCACGCATTGACCTGCCGGGCATTGTTGCGCCACGCACGCGGAGGGAGTCGTCGTGTAGGAGATGACTGCTGATGTGCTGCTGCACGGAAGATGAAGGATGGCTGGCCCTTCGGCGTCGCCCTGCGGGGGGAGGCGCTAAACCACCTCATGCTGCGTTGGCTGAAGACCGTCGTGGTGAGCGATGAGGAAAAGGCGGAACAGAATCCGTCAGGTGGGGACCGGGAAGACGAACGCGAGTGAACCACCGCTGAAGCGTCGAGATTTAGGAAACGGCATCGAAACCGGGGTCTCAATGCAATCCCGGGATGAGCCTGGCGGGTGCCCGTCTATTGGCCAGGTGGTGTCCGGCGTGCAGGTGGCGTGAGTCCGGTCTGCGGCTTTCGTGCGGAACGTGGGAAGGCGTGCGCCGACACGGCCCGGCCCGGACGGGTGGGGCGATAGGGAGCGCACCGGGCGGCAGAAACCGTCAGGTGCTGAGTACCGTCGCGGCGCGCGCCGGCGGACCGGCCCGTAGTAGTGGGGAAGCCCCGGTAATCGGGGTGGAGCGAAGGGGCCGGCTCATCTGGATGGAGTTCGTTCGAGCAACCGGAAGTTCTCCGGGAGGAGACGAGTGAACGCATCGGGTCCGGGCGGGAAACCGTTCGAGATTCCCAAGCGTCTGGTATGGCAGGCGTGGAAGCAGGTCAAGGCGAACAAGGGTGCTGCCGGGGTAGACGGGCGGTCCATCGCCGACTTCGATGCTGATCTGGGCAACAACTTGTACCGGATCTGGAATCGGATGTCGTCGGGGACCTACTTTCCGCCGCCGGTGCGGGCGGTGGACATCCCGAAGGCCGGGGGCGGGTCGAGGCGACTCGGCGTGCCCGCTGTGGCCGATCGGGTCGCGCAGACGGTGGCCGCGCTGGCGCTGCAACCCCCGTGTGCGACCGACGTTGATCGTTTACGCCTGGGTCTGGGTCTTCTGCTTGAGGCGTTCGTAGGGGGTTTGGCCGCCGAGGCCGCCGTGGGGTCGATGGTAGTTGTAGTAGTCCTCCCATTCGCGGAGCTTGTCGTTGAACACCTC
>NZ_JBHSRF010000116.1:0-20539 GCF_042658925.1 Sphaerisporangium aureirubrum | reverse complement strand
GGTCGGGGGGCGCGTGGGGGCTCGCCTGGCTGACGGTGGCGGTGGAGGGGGGTGGGGCGGGGGGATTGGGGGGATCGTGGTGTTCACGCGGTGGAGTGGGGGGTGGTGCGCAAGAGGACTGCTGGTGGCATGGTCATGTTTGGCAATTTCTTACCATGTGGGCGGGGGGGCATCGGTCTAATCTGCGCGGAAACGGACGAGGATGCCCTCGTGTGTCCGTGCAGCGGCGCCGGGGCAGCCAGGACGTGACCACGCGTACCGATTTCCGAGACTACGAAATATTGGCAAGACGCCGTGGAGGTCCGCCTGCGGGGTGGCCATCGACCGCGCGGCCCTGGCAGTGAAGGGGCACTCATGGCCTTCGGATGGAAGTTGCACGGGGACGGGCGGAGGCTCGCGCCCGGGGAGGTGGTCAAGCCCGACGAGCGGCTGAGCTGGCCGCGCATGGTGGGCTTCGGGGCGCAGCACGTCATCGCCATGTTCGGCGCGACGTTCGTGTTCCCGCTGGTGATGGGGCTGAACGCCAACGTCGCCATCATGATGTCGGGTGTCGCCACCATCCTGTTCCTGCTCATCGTGCAGGGAAAGATCCCGAGCTATCTCGGCACCTCGGCGTCGTTCGTCGGCGCCGTGGTCGCGATCCGCGCGGCCGGTGGGGACGACGGCACCGTCACCGGCGCCATCCTGGTCGCCGGCCTGGTCCTCGCGGCGTGCGGCGTCGCGATCCACTACCTCGGCGTCCGGGTCATCAACGGCGTGTTCCCGCCCGTGGTGACCGGCGCGGTGGTCATGCTGATCGGCTTCGGCCTGGCCTACGTCGTGGCGGACATCTACTGGCCGCAGGACCAGTGGATCGCCCTGATCACCATGGCGGTGACCGGCCTCGTCATCGTCGGCTTCAAGGGGTTCGTGGGCCGCATCGGCATCCTGGTGGGGCTGGTCGCCGGCTTCGTCCTCTCCTGGCTGGCCGACCTGATCTTCGGCAGCATCACCGCCTTCAACGCCGGCACCGGCAAGGTCGACACCCACCCCCGGGTGAGCTTCCAGGGCGTGTCCGACGCGCCGTGGATCGGCCTGCCCGACTTCCACGCCCCGAGCTTCGCGGTCTCGGCCATCGTGCTGGTCCTGCCCGCCGTGATCGCCCTGATCGCGGAGAACATCGGGCACGTAAAGGCGGTCGGCGAGATGACCGGGCAGGACGTCGACCCGTACATGGGCCGCGCCGTCCTCGCCGACGGCGTCGGCACGGCCGTGGCCAGCGCGGTCGGCGGCTCGCCCACCACCACCTACGCCGAGAACATCGGCGTCATGGCCGCCACCCGCGTCTACTCCACCGGCGCCTACTACATCGCCGCGGTGATCGCGATCCTGTTCGGCCTGTGCCCGAAGTTCGGCGCCCTGGTGGCGGCGACCCCGGGCGGCGTGCTCGGCGGCATCACCGTCATCCTGTACGGCATGATCGGCCTGCTCGGCGCGAAGATCTGGATCGAGAACCGCGTGGACTTCGCCGACCCGGTGAACATGGTCCCGACCGGGGCGGGCATCATCCTGGCGATAGGCCCGGTGTCCCACCAGATCACCAAGGACTTCTCCCTGGCGGGCATCGCGCTCGGCACCGTCGTGGTGCTCGGCGGGTACCACCTGCTCCGCGCCGTCGCCGGGCGCACGGCCCCGCCGGGGAGTCCCCGGTCCGAGCGGGCCGTGGAAGGGAGCGACAGCAGCACGTGAAGCCTCCGCCGTTCGACTATCACGCGCCCCGTGACCTCGGCGAGGCCCTCGCGGTCCTCGCCGAGGTGGGGGCGCACGGCAAGGTGCTGGCCGGTGGCCAGAGCCTGATCCCCCTGATGAACATGCGGCTGGCGTCCCCGGAGCAGCTGGTGGACATCAACCACGTCGCCGGTCTGGACACGATCACCGCCGAGGCGGGCGGCGTGCGGGTCGGCGCGCTGGCCCGGCACGCCGCCGTCGAGCGCTCGCCCGTGGCGGCCCGCGCGCAGCCCCTGCTGCGCACGGCACTGCGGCTGGTGGCGCATCCGGTGATCCGCAACCGCGGCACCGTGGTCGGCAGCCTCGTGCACGCCGACCCCTCGGCCGAGCTGCCCGCCGTGCTCACCCTGCTCGGCGGCACGGTACGGCTCGCCAGGCACGGCGGGACCGAGCGGGACGTCCCGGCGGACCGGTTCTTCACCGGGCCGCTGGAGTCGGCCCTGGAACCCGGCGAGCTGGCCGTCTCCGCGTACTTCCCCGGGCTCGGGCCGCGCACCGGCACCGCGTTCCGCGAGGTGGCCCGCAGGCACGGCGACTACGCCGTCGCAGGCGCCGCCGCCCTCGTCACCCTGGACGAGGACCTGCGGATCGCCGAGGCACGGGTCGCGTTCGTCAGCGCTGGCCCGGTGCCGGTGCTGCTGGACCTGACCGAGGTGTGCGAGCACCGCCCCGCCGCCTCGGCGGACTGGCCCGCGGTGGAGCGGGCCGTGCGGGAGCGGCTCGATCCCGACGCCGACATTCACGCGACGGCCGAGTACCGTCGGCATTTGAGCGGGGTTCTCGCCGCCCGGGCGCTGCGTGTCGCGGCCGCCGTGGCGGCGGGTGACCCCGCCGGGGAGGAACTCGATGGCTGAGGCGCGGCACGCGATCTCGCTGACCGTCAACGGGCTGGTCCACGAGGTGGAGGTCCCCGCCCGCCGGCTGCTGTCGGACTGCCTGCGGCACGACCTCGGCCTCACCGGCACCCACGTGGGCTGCGAGCACGGCGTGTGCGGCTGCTGCACCGTCCTGCTGGACGGCGAGCCGGCGCGTTCGTGCCTGACCTTCGCGGTCACCGTGGACGGCCACGAGATCACCACCGTGGAGGGGCTGGCCGGGCCGGACGGCGCCCAGTCGCCGGTGCAGCGCGCGTTCTCCGAGTGCCACGCGCTCCAGTGCGGGTTCTGCACGCCCGGTTTCCTGTGCACCGTCACCGCGCTGCTGCGCGACACGCCCGCGCCGACCGACGACGAGGTGATCGAGGGCATCTCGGGCAACCTCTGCCGGTGCACGGGCTACCAGAACATCGTCAAGGCGGTCCACCGGGCGGCCGAGCTGATCGGCGAGGCCGATGGGGGTGAGCCGTGACGACCAGGCTGTTCGGCGAGCGGGTCCAGCGCAGGGAGGACGGCCGGCTGGTCACCGGCCAGGGCCGCTACCTGGACGACCTCGGCAGGAACGCCCTGGCCGCCGCGTTCGTGCGCTCGCCGCACGCGCACGCCCGTATCCGCGACATCGACGTGTCCGCCGCGCTGGACGTGGACGGCCTGGTCGCCGTCTACACCTGGGAGGACCTCCCCGAGCGGGTGCGCGACCCCCTGCCGCTGCTGATCCCGCACCCCGCGCTGACCCACGGCCGCACCGCCTACCCGCTGGCCAGGGACATCGTGCGGCACGTCGGCGAGCCGGTGGTCATGGTGGTCGCCACCGACCGCTACCTCGCCGAGGACGCCGCCGCGCTGATCGAGGTCGACTACGAGTTCCTCAAGCCGGTCGTCGGCATCGAGGAGGCCGCGCAGGGCGCTCACCTGGTGCACGAGGACGTCCCGGGCAACGTCGGCGCCCACCTGGTGCAGGAGGTGCCCTCGCCCGGCGGCCTGAGCGCGCGCGAGGCCGTCGACTCCGCGCCGCACACGCTGTCGTTCCGCCTGGACATCGAGCGCAGCGCGTCCATGCCGCTGGAGGGCCGCGGCGTGTACGCGCGGTGGGACGCCGACGACCGGTCGCTGCGGGTCTATTCCTCCACCCAGACCTCCACCAGCGTGCGCATGGCCATCGCCGCCAAGCTGGGGCTGCCGCTGCCGTCCGTCGAGGTGATCGCCCCGGACGTCGGCGGCGGGTTCGGCGTGAAGATCGTGCACCCCTGGCCAGAGGAGGTGCTGGTCCCCTGGGCGGCCATGCTGCTCGGCCGGGAGATCAAGTGGACCGAGGACCGGCGCGAGCACTTCATCTCCTCGGCGCACGAGCGCGCCCAGGTGCAGCACGTGCGGGTCGGCTTCGACGACGAGGGCCGCCTGCACGGCCTGGACGTGACGATCCAGCACGACCACGGCGCCTACACGCCGTACGGCATCATCGTGCCGATCATCACCGCCACCCAGCTGCTCGGGCCGTACCGCGTCGGCGCCTACCGGGTGGAGTTCACCTCCATCTACACCAACACCGTGCAGGTCACGCCGTACCGCGGCGCGGGACGCCCGCAGGGCGTGTTCTGCATGGAGCGCACGATGGACCGCATCGCCGCCCACCTCGGGCTGGACCGGGCCGCGGTGCGCGCCGCCAACTTCATCCAGCCCGACCAGTTCCCCTACGACCAGGGCCTGCTGTTCCAGGACGGCCGCCCGCTGATCTACGACAGCGGCGACTACCCCGAGTCGCTGCGCATGCTCAAGGAACTGATCGGCTGGGACGGCTTCCCGGCGCTGAAGGAACAGGCCGCCGCGCAGGGCCGCAGGATCGGCATCGGCCTCGGCTGCTACGTCGAGGGCACCGGCGTCGGCCCCTACGAGGGCGGGCACGTCCAGGTGACCTCCGACGGCCGCGTGCACGTCTCCACCGGCCTCACCTCGCAGGGCCAGGGCCACGAGACGGTGTTCGCGCAGATCGCGGCGACCGAGCTCGGCGTGCCGATCGACCGGGTGTCGGTGGTCACCGGCGACACCCGCCGCTTCGGCTACGCCGTCGGCACGTTCGCCTCGCGGGCCGCCGTGATGAGCGGCAACGCCATCGCGCTGGCCTGCCGCAAGGTGCGCGACAAGGCGCTGCGGATCGCCGCCGAGGCGCTGGAGGCCGACCCGCGCGACCTGGAGATCGAGGACGGCCAGGTGCGGGTGGTCGGCAACCCCGGGGCGTCCATCCCGCTGGCCACGGTCGCGGTGCTGTCCAACCCGCTGCGGTACGCCTTCGACGAGGAGGCCAAGCGGGCCACACAGTTCACCGGGACCTCGTCCATGGACCGGCCGCCGGTGGAGCAGGGCGAGGAACCGGGGCTGGAGGGCCGCGACTACTACTCCCCGATCCGCTCGACGTTCGCCTCCGGCATGCACGCGGCCATCGTGGAGACCGACCCCGACACCGCCGAGATCCACGTGCTGCGGTACGCCGTCGTGCACGACTGCGGCAAGCTGATCAACCCCATGATCGTGGAGGGGCAGATCCACGGCGGGGTGGCCCAGGGCGTCGGCGGGGCGCTGTACGAGCGCATGGTCTACGACGGCCACGGCCAGCTGCTCAACGCCTCGTTCATGGACTTCCTGATGCCGTACGCCACCGAGGTGCCGCGTATCGAGACCGCCCACCTGGAGACGCCGTCGCCGCTCAACCCGCTCGGCGTCAAGGGCGCGGGGGAGGCCGGGGTGATCCCGGTGTCGGCGGTGATCGCGTCGGCGATCGAGGACGCGGAGGGCATCACGATCAGCCGCATGCCCATCTCCCCCTCCGAGCTGCACGATCTGCGGCGCGCCACCGGGTGAGCGTGTCTATGGCCTGACGGCCATGATCTACGAACCGGGCGGCCTCCCCGTTACCGCCGTGACGGGTAGATTGCACTGTGTAGTCGCACTGCTACATTCCGTGATTGTCGCGGCGCCGGGACACCCGCCCCGACCGGGGGAGGGCCGACGGCGCCCTGATCACGAGGAGGACTCGGGCAGTGAGATCACGGACGCGCACGGTACGAGCCGCGCTGGCGGCGGCCGGGATGATCGCGGTGGCGCTGGCCGCCCCCGCCCCGGCCGTGGCGATGGGCGGCGACCGGCCGGAGAGCGACGCGGCGGCCCTGCAGAGGGCGCGCGAGCAGTGCGGCGGGGGCGAGGTCTGCTTCTGGTACTACCGGGACTACGCCGGGCAGCCGTGGCGGTGGATGCCGTCCAACGGGTACCGGGACATGCCGTCGAACCTCCACGACCACGTCTATTCGTTCTACGCCAACGCCTCGGCCTGCTTCATCGACTGGGATCCGGCCGAGCGCCGCAAGGTGAACATCGGGGACTACGCCAAGGTGTACGACACCAGCTTCGGCCGCAGGATCGACGCGGTGGGCCCGCCCGACATGTGCTGACCCGGCCCGCCGCCCGGCGCCCCCGGCGAGGGGAGGCGCCGGGCGGCGGTTCCGTCTCACGCGGTGACGCGGCGGCGGAAGACCCAGTAGGTCCACGCCTGGTACCCCAGCACGAACGGCAGCGCCACCAGCCCGATCCAGGTCAGCATGCCGAGTGTGTACGGGCCGGACGCCGCCTCGGCCAGCGTCAGCCCGGGCAGCGGCACCTCCCGGAGCGACGCGAAGACCGTGCCGGTGACCAGCACGATCGCCCCGGCGGTCGCCGCGAACGCCCACCCCTCGCGCCGCCGCCACACCAGCGCCACCGCGGCCGCCAGCGCCGCGACCGCCGCCACCGCGGCGACCCACACCACCGGGTGCGCCGTCCACCCAGCCCCGCCTGTCCCCACGCCGGCCGTCCCCGGACCGCCGGTCCTCGCGCCGGCCGCCCCGGCGCCGCCCGCGGCGAGGCTCGCCAGCGCGGGCAGGGCCACCGCCGCGAGCGGGAGGACGGCGACGGCGGCGGCGAGGGCCAGGCGGCGGGCCCTGGCGCGCAGGGGGCCCGTGGTCTTCAGGGACAGGAACACCCCGCCGTGCAGCGCCGCCACGGCCAGGGACAGGGCGCCGCCGAGCACGGCGGCCCGCGCCGAGCCGTACAGCAGGTGGCCGAACACCCCGCCCCACGTGCACGCGGCCACCACGCTGCCCGCCACGATCCCCGCGTCGCACAGCGCCCGCTCCCCGGGCCGCACCTTGCCGCGCCACTCCAGGGCGACGCCGCGCACGATCAGGCCGGTGAGCACCAGCACCAGCGGCAGGTAGTACCCGCTCAGCAGGCCGGAGTACCACGCGGGGAAGGCGGCGAACATGGCGCCCACCGCCGTGATCAGCCACACCTCGTTGCCGTCCCACACCGGGCCGATGGTGGTCAGCGCCTGGCCGCGCTCGGCGTCCGAGCGGCCCACCAGCGGCAGCAGCGCGCCCACGCCGAAGTCGAAGCCTTCGAGCACGAAGTAGCCGGTCCACAGGAACGCGATGACCAGGAACCAGAAGGTCGTGAGCTCCACGGAGGTCTCCCTAGTACATCAGGGTCGGGGTGAGCGGTGCGGTTTCCGGGCCGTCCGGCCGCCGGGGGTCCGGCACGGGCACGACCGGGTCGGGTCCCGCCTTGACGTGCCGGGCGAGCAGCCGCACCTCGGCGACGGCCAGCACGCCGTACAGCACGGTGAAGATCGTCAGGGAGATCGCCACGTCGCGCAGGGACACGCCGGGGGAGACCGCGGCGGCCGTCAGCAGCTCGCCCTGGACGACCCACGGCTGGCGCCCGATCTCGCTGAGCAGCCACCCGGCGATCACGGCGAGCAGCGGCAGCGGCAGGGCGGCCAGGCCGGCGCGGGCGAGCCACCGGGGGACCGGACGGCGCCGCCGCAGCGCCCACAGCCCCGCCAGCGACAGGGCAACCGTGGACAGCCCGAAGACGATCATCACGCGGAAGGACCAGTACACGACCGGCAGGTTCGGGATGTAGTCGCCGGGGCCGAACTTCTGCGCGAACCTCCGCTGGATGTCGTCGGCCCCCTGCACGACCGCGTCCGGGTCGTGCGCCGCCAGCAGGCTGAGGCCCTTCGGCACCTCGACGCCCGGCACGAGGGAGTACGCCGCCCCCTTCTCGTCGTGCCGCAGCCCCTCGGCGGCGGCCAGCTTCATCGGCTGCTGCTCATGCAGCAGCTGTCCCGACATGTCGCCCGTGCCCGCCACCAGCGCCCCGGCCAGCGCGGTCATCACCAGCGCGCCGCGCAGGCTCGCCCGCCACATCGGGTCCGCGCCGCCGGACCGCCGTTCACGCAGGATCCGGTAGCCGCACACCGCGATCACGAAGCCGCCCGCGACGACGAAGGAGGCGGCGACGACGTGCGGCACCTGCGCGAGGGCCGTGGAGTTGGTCAGCACGGCCCACAGGTCCGTCATCCGCGCCCGGCCGCCGGTCACCTCGTAGCCGACCGGGTGCTTCATCCAGGCGTTGGCGGCCAGGATGAAGTACGCCGACAGGTTGGAGCCGAGGGCCGCCGCCCAGATGCACGCCAGGTGCACCCTCTTGGGCAGCCGTTCCCAGCCGAAGATCCACAGGCCGAGGAACGTGGACTCCAGGAAGAACGCCAGCAGCGCCTCCAGCGCCAGCGGCGCGCCGAACACGTCGCCCACGAACGTCGAGTACTCGCTCCAGTTCATCCCGAACTGGAATTCCTGCACGATGCCGGTGACCACGCCCATGGCGAAGTTGATCAGGAAGAGCTTCCCGAAGAACCTGGTCAGCCTGAGGTAGTGCGCCTTGCCGGTCCGATGCCAGGCCGTCTGCAGCCCAGCCACGAAGATCCCGAGGCCGATGGTCAGCGGAACGAAGAGAAAGTGGTACACGGTGGTGATCCCGAACTGCCACCGCGCCAGGTCCAGTGCGTCCATTTCCCCTCACGCATGCCGAGCTCTACAAGCTGTAGTTCTACTTCTAGTAGTACTACAGGCTGTAGAGCTAACCGGCGCGAGAAAGCTGCGATCTTCGTCACACCGCCTGGTCGCGGCGGCAAGCCGATGTCAATCGGCCGTCAACCGAGCCTCGCGAACCGCAAGCACGCCGCAAGCACCCCGCCGCATAGTTGAAGCGTGAACCGACTCGCACGGCAGGGCCGAGGCGATGGCTGAGGCGCCGCCGCTGGGCGCACCGCCCTCGCGGCCCGCCGTCCCCGGCCACCGCACGGCCGCTTTCGCTCTGGGAGGAGCAACCATGTCCGGCGAATCCGGCCGGCGCGGCGTCATCCGCAAGGTGGGCGACTGGCCGCGCGGCAGCCTGCTCGGAGGTCTCGGTGAAGCGACCCGGGAGGAGTTCCTGCGGCTCGGCAACCCCCGGCAGTTCTCCACGGGGGAGACCCTGATGATGGAGGGCGACCGCACCCGGCATGTCTACCTGCTGGTCGACGGGTGCGTGAAGCTCACCGCCAACACCGAGAGCGGCAAGATCACGCTGCTCGGCATCCGGGTCGGCGGGGACGTCGTCGGCGAGTTCGCCGCCCTGGACGGCGAGCCGCGCCTGGCCACCGTCGTCGCCGCGGGCCCCTGCCTGGCCCGGCACATCCCGCACGAGGCGTTCGTGGCGTTCCTGCAGCGCCGCCCCGAGGCGGGCCTCGCCGTCAACCGCGCCGTCGTCGACAAGGTCCGCTGGTCCACCCGGCGGCGGGTCGAGTTCGGCTCGTTCTCCACGCTCACCCGGCTGGCCCGCGTGCTCGTCGAGCTGGCCAGGTCGTACGGCGAGCCCGTGCCGGAAGGCATCATGATCGGCGTCGCGCTCACCCAGCCGGAGCTCGCGGCGCTGGTCGGCGCCGCGGACATCACCGTGCACAAGTCCCTCACCGTCCTGCGCCGCGCCGGGGTCCTCGGCACCGGGTACCGCCGCATCGTGCTGCACGACCTGCGAAGACTCCAGAGTTTCGCCGGGCAGGGGCAGAACCCGTCCGAGTACGAGGTCCCCCCGCCGCCCGGCCGCGACTCTGTGAACATCTAGCGGCGTCACCCGGCGTGAAGGAGAACGAACCGGTGAACGACCTCAGCGGAGAAGTCCGGCGGCTGTGCGTGGCCCTCGACTTCGAGGACCCCGGCGGGACATCCCCCCTCGCCCTTGACCGCGCCCACCGCCGGCTTGTCGACCTGGTGACCGAGGCGGGCACCCGGGCGGGGCTGGACCGCCTCTACCTCGCCGACCGGGGCGCCGACGCGAGCGCGGGACGAAACGGTGAGACCGCCGGACGCGACGCCGCGCGTCCCGACCCCGATCCGCAGAGCGGGGCGTTCTTCCTGCTGCCCTCCGGGGTGAACGAGGCGCGGGTCGTCGCCGGGCTCACCGCCGAGCTGCGGGTCGCCCTGCGGCGGCGCAACCAGGGCCTCGCGCCGGACTCGCCCCGGCGGCTGCGGCTGCGCGCCGCCTTCCACCAGGGCCCCACCCGGGTGGAGGACAGCGGTTTCGTCGGCCGCGCCGTGGACACGGTGCACCGGCTGCGCGACGCCGCCGAGGTCCGGGCCGAGCTGCTCCGCAATCCGTACGCCGACCTGGCCGTGGTGCTGTCGGCGCAGCTCTTCGAGGACGTCACCGAGGTCGAGCACCGCGACCTGCGCAGGGGTCTGTTCCGCCGCCTGCTCGTCCCGTCGCCGATCGGCGTCGGCGAGGCGTGGATCAGCCTGCCCGGCCTGGACGACCCCGCGCACGCCCGCCCCTACGCCACCGCCCGCTCCCACGCCGGCCTGATCACCCCGCCCGCCGCGGCGGGCGGTCGCTGACGGCGTGACCCGACCACCGGTCCCGCGACGGAAAGGAACCGCGATGGCATGTATCGGGACCCGCAGACCCCCCAACGTCCCGCGTGGTGCGCCACCCGGTCAGAGTCCCTCGCCCGGCGGGCCCTGCGGCCCTGAACTCTCCTGGAACGGCCTCCTCGGCCCGTCCGGTGCCGTCGGGGAGGCGGCCACCGTACGGTCCTTCGAGGCGCCGCCGGGTCCCCGCCGGCCGGACGGCGCCCGGGCCGTCGTGCTGCGCCAGTACGCCACCGTCAGCTGGCACGTCGTCGGGCGGCTGGACAGCCTGCGGCGGGAGGTCACGCTGACCCCCGGCCTGGACCCCGCCGTGCGCGGCGGCACCATGCTCGACCTGACGGCGGTCCGGCGCCAGGTGTGCGCGCCGGAGGGCTTCGACGAGGACGAGATCCGGGCCCGCCTGGACCGTGTGGCCGCCCTGGTCGCCCAGGAGCCGTCGCTGTCCGCCAAGGTCGCGGGCCTGGTGGCCGAACTGATCGGAGGCGGGCTGGACATCCGGGAACCGGTGGGCCCGGCCCGCCGGGGCTGAACGGCGCGCCCGGCGGGATAGGAACACCGGGCCGGTGGGGATATAGCCGGGGCATACCCACCGTCCCGATCCTGCCGGCCACCCGAACCGGGTGGGCGTCCCCTGGGGAGGGGACCGGGGACGCCCACCCCCTCGGGCCGGCCGTGCTTTCAGGGGTTCCCGTCGGCGGGACCGACGAGAAGTGACGACTGACGGCGCCGTCCACGGGCGGAAGTTGCCCTTATCGGCGCGGGGGCGCGATCCTTAGTCTCTCGGCATCGGAGGTGGCCATGAGGGTGGTAGGCAGCGCTGTCGTCGGCGTCGGGCGGGATCAGGTCTGGGCGGCCCTGCGGGACCCCGCCGTGCTGGTGCGCACCATCCCCGGCTGCGAGCGGCTGGAGTCCACCGGGGCGGACACCTACCGCATGACGGTCAGCGCGGGCGTCGCCGCCATCAAGGGCGTGTACCAAGGCGAGGTCTCCCTTTCCGACCCCGAGGAGCCCGAGCGCTTCACCCTGCGGGCGCGCGGCGCGGGTGCCCCCGGCACCGTGGACGCCACCGTCCGCATCCTGCTCAGCGAGGTCGACGGCGGGTCCACCCGGGTCGACTACGACGCCGAGGCGGTCGTGGGCGGCATGATAGGCGGGGTGGGCCAGCGCATGCTCGGCTCGGTGGCCAAGAAGACCGCCGGCGAGTTCTTCACCGCCGTGGAACACCATCTTCGCGCCCCCGCCGCGGCCGAGCTCGTCCCCGCCGCCGAGCCCTCCGCTCTCGCCGCGTCCGTCCCGGTCCCGGCCGCCGCGGCTCCCGTGGCGGGCCAGGTGTTCGAACGCCCGGCCGCCTCCGCCGACGTGCAGAAGGCCGCCACCCGCGTGTGGCCGGTGCTCGCGGCGTTCGGCATGGGCGCGGGCATCGCCCTCGGCAGCACCGCCATCGGCTGGGTGCTCGGCCGCGCCTCGCGCCGCTGACACGGTTAGATCTTTGGCCCGGGTGCGGGCAACAGCGACGCCTGTGGATGCACCCGGCAGGGGCAGAGTGTCACCGGGGTCGCGGGGATATCTCGGCGGGACCCGTGCGGACGGTCAAGACGCGTGGGCGGGGCGGAGGGTGAGGTAGATCGCGAGGTTGTTACGGAATCTCGCGGAAGAGGATCTATCAGCGTAACGTTGGACATATGCGAGAGTTCCGTGCAGAGGACGCTCGAATCGAGGCGAGACGCCTCATCCGCGACCTTTTGGGGGACGACCACCCCAAGGCCGGGCCGCTGCTCGGCCGGGCCAGGGCCGCGCTCGGGGACCCTCGCGCGTACCGCTGCGTCGAGCTGGCCCAGGGGGCGCCGCTGATCCGCCGGTCAGCCGAGCTGGCGGCCATCGCGGGACTGCTCGTCGGGACCGAGATCCTCGGCCGGGACTGGTGGGCCACCGGGCGCAGCGGCAAGATCCCCTCCCCGGACGAGGCGCTCGCCGCCGCCATGGGCATCGACCCGTGGACCGACCTCACCGTCCTGGAGATGCTGGCCGCCTGGATCGCCGACGACACCGCCGACCAGGACTGGGGCACGCCGGTGGCGCGGGTCGACCTCAACTCCTGGCAGCCCGAGGACCGCATCCCCCTCCCGCGGGACGCCGCCCCCGGCACCCAGCTGGTCGTCGGGTTCGACGCGGGCGGGCGGGTGGACGCCATCGTGCTGGAGCGGCCGGACGGAACCCTCGGCTCCAACCTGGACTTCGCCACCCTGCGCTACTCCCGCCCCGCGGAGGCCCAGTGGAGCTGGGGCGTCGCGGCCGGTCTCGGCCCGCACGCGCTGCCCGGCGAGGACCCCGACCCGTACACCGTGACCGTCGACCCCGAGGTCGCCGAGACCCTGCGCCGGTGGGCGCTGCGCCACGGCGCCACCACCGAGCTGGTCGGCACCCGCTGGCAGGCCAAGGGCGACGTGGTCACGGCCGTCGAGCGCGTCGACTGGGTGTGGCGCAGCGGTGAGTGGTTCGCCTGGTGGCGCGCGACGTCCGCGCTGCTCGGCGGCGATCCGGTGCAGATCGCGGCCCGGATGAAGGACATCTCGTCCGCCCCGTAGCGAACAGTGCCGAGGATGATCTGGTTCCTTGGCATATGTCGCTGATTCCGGAGTTCACGAGGGTTGAGTAAACACAGGAGCATGCGCAGCGTCCGTATCGGCGTGGACACCGGCGGCACCTTCACCGACGTGGTGGCGGTGGACGACCGGACCGGTGAGATCACGACGACGAAGACCCCGTCGACCCCGGCCGACCCGGCGGACGGCTTCATGAACGGCGTGCACAAGGTGCTCGGCGGCCCCGATCTGGCCGGGGTCGCGGGCATCGTGCACGGCACCACCGTGGCCACCAACCAGTTGCTCGAGGACCGCCCGGTGGACCTCGGGTTCATCACCACCGAGGGCTTCGAGTTCATCCTGGAGATCGCGCGGCAGAGCGTGCCTGACGGGTACGGCAACTCGTACTTCTGGGTCAAACCCCCGCGCATCGTCCCGGTGCACATGGTGCGCACCGTCGGCGGCCGGCTGGACCACCTCGGCCGCGAGGTGCGCCCGTTCGACGAGGACGAGGCCGTCCAGGCGGCCCGCTGGTTCCGTGACCAGGGCGTCGGCGCCATCGGGGTCTGCTTCCTGCACTCCTATGCCGACCCGGCCCACGAGCTGCGCATGCGCGAGGTGCTGGAGCGCGAGCACCCCGGCGCCGTGGTGTCGCTGTCCAGCGACGTGCTGCGCGAGTACCGCGAGTACGAGCGCTCGGTCACCACCCTGGTGGACGCGGCCGTCAAGCCCACCATGCGCCGCTACATCGCCGGCCTGTCGGCCCGGCTCGGCATGCCGTTCTCGGTGATGAAGAGCAACGGCGGGGTGCTGTCGGCCGCCGAGGTGGTGCACCAGCCCATCACCACCGTGCTCTCCGGCCCCGCCGCGGGCGCGCTCGGCGCCGCCCTGATCGCCGCCACCGCCGGTCACCCGTCGGTGATCACGCTGGACGGCGGCGGCACCTCCACCGACGTCGCCGTGGTCGTGGACGGCGAGCCGTCCCTCACCACCGAGGGCTCGATCGGGCGCTACCCGTGCAAGATCCCCATGATCGACATCGTGACCGTCGGCGCCGGGGGCGGCTCCATCGCATGGATCTCCCCCGAGGGCACCCTGAAGGTCGGCCCGCGCTCCGCCGGGGCCGACCCCGGGCCGCTGTGCTACGGCAGGGGCGGCACCGAGGTCACCGTCACCGACGCGCACGTCTACCTCGGCCGGGTGCCGCCCCACCTGCTCGGCGGCGAGATCCCCCTGTCGGCCGACGCCGCCCGGGCCGGGATCGAGGCGCTGGCCGCCGAACTCGGGCTCACCCCCGAGCGCACCGCCGTGGGCGTGCTGGAGATCAGCGCCTACAACCAGTCCAACGCCATCCGGCAGATCACCGTCAAACGCGGGCTGGACGTGCGGGACTTCCCGATGGTCGCGTTCGGTGGGTCGGGCCCGCTGCTGATCTGCCGCCTCGTCGACATCCTCGGCCTGCCCGCCGTGGTGGTGCCGCCCAACCCCGGCAACGTGTCCGCGTTCGGCCTGCTCACCGTGGACGTCAAGAACGACTACGTCCGCACGCACGTCACCCAGGACCTCGCGCTCGGCACCGCCGCCGCCATCCTGGCCGACCTGGAGGCCCAGGCCGCCGACGCCCTCGACCGCGAGGGCTTCCCCGCCGACCGGCACGTGTTCGCCCGCAGCGCCGACCTGCGGTACTACGGGCAGGCGTACGAGGTCCGGGTGCCCGCGCCCGCCGGCCCGGTCGACGACTCCTGGCGCGACGAGGTGCTCGACCGGTTCCACGAGGCCCACCGCCGGCTGTACGGCTACGGCTACCGCGACGACCCCCGGCACGCCGTGGAATGGGTCAACCTGCGCGTCTCCGGCATCGGCCCCATCACCCGTCCGGTCATCCCCGAACTCCCCTCGGACGGCTCCGGCGCCCGCGCCCCCGCGTCCTCCCGGCCGGTGTACTACGACGAGGATCCCGGCTGGGCCGCCGCCCCGGTCTACCGGCGCGGCGACCTGCGGCGCGGCGACGTCGTCACCGGCCCCGCCGTGATCGAGGAGTACGGCTCCACCCTGCCCCTGCACCCCGGCTTCACCGCCGAGGTCGACGCCAGGGCCAACCTGGTCGTCCGCCGCGCTTCGAACGGAGGGACCCGGTGACCGCCGACCCCGTACTCGTCGAGATCGTCGAGGGCACGCTGGCGTCCGTGGAGATGGAGGTCGAGACGGCCATCGCCCGCACCGCCAGGTCCCCGATGATCCGCGACGCGCACGACTTCCGCGCCGGCATCCACGACGTGCGGCTGCGCAAGCTCACCGGCCGGTCCTACTCCGCGCTCGTCCAGCCCATCGTGCGCGACTTCCCGGTCGCGGAGATGAACCCCGGGGACGTCTTCTTCCACAACGACGTCTACCTCTCCGAAGGCGGCATCGGCCACCTGCCCGACCTGTGCGTCACCGTGCCCGTCTTCCACGCCGGGCAGGTCGTCGCGTTCGTCCAGGCGTTCGGCCACCACGACGACATCGGCGGCGCCGTCCCCGGATCCATGCCCTCACACGCCCGCAGCGCGTTCGAGGAAGGCCTGATGGTCCCGCCCATCAAGCTGTGGGACCGCGGCGTGCCCAACCGCGCCGCGCTCACCATCATGACCCGCAACTCCCGCATGCCCGACTCCCTGGCCGGCGACCTGGACGCCGAGTGCTCCGCGTGCCTGATGGGCGCCCGCCGCCTCGGCGAGCTGTTCGACCGGTACGGCCGGGAGGCGGTCGAGGCGTGCTTCGACGCCATCATCGGGAAGACGACCGACACGTTCCGCCGCGAACTGCTGTCCAAGATCCCCGAGGGCACCTACGTCTGGGAGGACTACGCCGAACACGACGGCGTCGACGCCCCCCGCCTGCACACCCAGCGCATCACCCTGACCGTCGACCACGCCGCGCCCGCCCCCCTGACCATCGACTTCACCGGCACCTCGCCGCAGGCCAAGGGCCCCATCAACCACGCCGGCGACTACGCGGGCGGGGTGTTCCTGAAGAAGTGGCTCGCGCCCATCCTGCGCAACCTGGCCGACACCCCCGAGCGCATGGCCGAGCTGGACGTCAACGAGGGCGTCGTCCCGTTGATCGAGATGCGCTTCCCCGAGAAGGGCACCCTGCTCACCCCCATCTTCCCCGCCCCCACCAACGCCCGCACCTTCGTCATCCTGCGGCTGCTCGGCGTCCTGGCGGGCGTCCTGGCCAAGGCCACCGGCGGCCGCATGCCCGCCGACCAGGAGACCATCCGCTACACCGGCGTCTACGGCGACGACCACGACGGCCGCCCCTACCTGATGCGCGAGGTCCTCGGCGGCGGCTCCGGCGGCCGCTGGTACGCCGACGGCGAGGACACCATCCACGTCGTCCCCGACTCCCGCAACATCCCCGTCGAGTTCGCCGAATCCCGCTGGCCCTTCCGCGTCGAACGCCTGGGCCTGTCCCGCGACTCCGGCGGCCCCGGCGAGTTCAGAGGCGGCCTGGGTTACGAGAAGCACATCCGCATGCTCCGCGACGCCTCCTTCATGTCCATCGCCGACCGCAGCATCCTCTCCTGCTGGGGCGTCAACGGCGGCCGAGCCGGCCACCCCTTCCTGGTCACCGTCAACGACCAGCCGATGGAGGGCCTGGTGGACGACCACCCCGTCAAGGCCGGCGAACTGATCAAGATCCACACCACAGGCGGCGGCGGCTGGGGCTCCCCTCACGACCGAGACCCGGCCCTGGTGGCCGCCGACGTCCGCGACGGCAAAATCTCCCTCGACGCCGCCCGCACCTCCTACGGCGTCCTCTTCACCACCCCCCACTTCCCCCCCGGCACCCTCCCCGAGATAGACCACCCCGCCACCACCACCCTCCGCACCCACCTCCGCGAAGCCCCCCCCACCCCCTTCTTCGACCGCGGCCCCGGCTACCACCACCTCTCCAACGGCCACCCACACGCCGACGTGGACACCCCGTAACCCTCATCGACCTTCTCCGACAGCGCCTCGATTTGCGCGAAGGTTCCGGCACGGTTCATCGTCCGGTCGGCTTCTCCCAAGAGGATCGAGGTCGCGAGATCCCCTGAAGAGGAGAAGTCGATGCGCCCCTTGACCGCGCTGGCATCGTCAGCGTTGACGATCGGCCTGTTCGGTGCCCTGGTCCAACCGGCTGCGGCGCGAGACCTGCCCGCCGTCGAGCCCCGGGTCGAGACCCCGGCCCTCTTCGACGACGAGGCCGGCGGCAACGCCAACGGCGACGACCCGGCGATCTGGGTCCACCCCACCTCTCCCGCCAGGAGCCTGGTCGCGACCACCGCCAAGGAAGGCGGCCTGTACGTCTACGACCTGGACGGCAAGCAACTCCAGCACGTGCCCGCACCACCCGCGCCCGGTCAGGACGACGAGCCGGGCCGCCTGAACAACGTGGACGTCGTCTACGGCCATGCCTCCAGGGCGGGCCGGTCGGACATCTTCGTCGCCTCCGACCGCGGTTCGGACAAGCTGCGCGTCTACCGGGTCGACCCGTCGAAGGCGGGCCGGCAGCCGCTCACCGACGTCACCGACCCCGCCGCGCCGTTCGTCTTCAACAGGACCCAGACGGAGGTGAACGACGCCGAGACCGTCTACGGCCTCGCGACGTGGAAGCGGGACTCGGGCACCTACGTCCTGGTCAGCCGCAGGCACACGACGCGGCTCGCCCTGCTGAAGCTCACCGACGCCCCCGGCGGCAGGGTCGGCTACCGGACGCTCCGGACCATCGACCTCCCGTCGAGCTTCACCCTTCCGGACGGCCGCCGCTGGAGCCCCTGCGACGAACCAGGCGTGGGCCCCCAGATCGAAGGCATGGTCGTCGACGCCCAGACCGGCACGCTCTACGCGGCCCAGGAGGACGTCGGCATCTGGCGCGTCTCCGGCGACCTCACCGGCTCACCGGTACTGATCGACCGCGTCCGCGAGTACGGCGTACCGGCCACCTACGACGCCGCCACCGAGGAGTGCGTCCCCGGCCCCGACCCCGGCTACGGCGGCCACAACCTCACCGCGGACGCCGAAGGCGTCACCATCTACTACGCCAAGAACGGCAAGGGCTACCTGATCGCCTCCAGCCAGGGCGGCGACACCTTCGCCGTCTACGACCGTCGGGGCAAGAACGCCTACCTCGGCTCTTTCCAGGTCGGCGAAACCCACGGCATCGACAGCGTCCAGGGCAGCGACGGAACAATGGTCGTCAACGTCCCCCTCGGCCGCCGATTCCCCAAGGGCCTGTTCGTCACCCACGACGGCGCCAACACCCCCGAGGTGTCGAACCCCGAGGGTGAGGCACGCGAGAACACCAACTTCAAATACGTGAAGTGGGACGACATCGCCCGTCGCCTTGGCCTGGACATCGACACCACAGGCTGGGCCCCGCGCGGCTGACCGCCCTTTCCCCGCTCAGGCGCGGAGCACGTTCTCCGCGAAAGCCCCCTCCATGTTTCCCGGCGGCTCGAAGACGAAGACGATGTACGTCTCGAAGTATTGGCTACCCTGACCCGACACCCGCCCGATCCCGACCTTCGTGCTGCCCTTCCACACCAGCTGCGTGAAGTGCCCGCTCGCGCCACTGAACTGGGCCGCGTCGAAGTCGTACGCGCTGACCTCGTCGTACCACTTCTTGACCGCCTTCGACCCAGGCAGAGCTTCCGACCCGCCCCCCCAGAAGATGTTCTCGCCCGTGCCCTCCCGCAGACCGGTATGACCGGCCTGAAGGCGCTCCTGCTCGGACCGCGAGGCGGCCCGCGACCGAGCGTACGCGCTGAGCTCGTCGTCCAGAACCAGAGGCGGCGCGTGATGCTTGGCCCGATAGGCATTGGCCTCGGCAAGTGCCTCGGCCTGGAATTCAGGCGTAGTGCTGTCGGGCAACGCGGAACGAGTTCCTGCCATGAGACATCCTTAAACGGCACCAGAGGCACCGATCCGACGACCCGCAATCCCTGACGACTGCGGCTTTCTCGCCGAATCCTCTATCGCCCACCCGAATTCTACAAGGCCCGATTACGGAGAGGGAACATATGGGAAAGTCCGAATCGATTCGGTCGACTGAAAACAGGTGCGGATACACCCTTCCGGGTGACGCACAGAAACGGGAACCCCATTTTTGCGTTCCTCCAAATTGGGGCAATTCAGCAAAAGTCACCAGGTAAAGCCGGTTGCGGAGCGTAGCCAGCTGTACTTTCGCCCCAAAGCCGATAGAGCGCACCCCCACAACAGCAAGCACGTCCCAGTGGACGTTCGTCGGCACGGCGTCAACCAGCCCCGTCGAGGGCGAACCACACCACGCAACACGGCGCCTCCTCAAAGAACCCCCACCGCGCGGACATCGCGCGCAGCAGCCCCACCCCGCGACCACCCTCCTCCATCCGGTCGGCGGCCCGGTCACACGTGCACGGCACCGTGCCGGAACCACCGTCCACGACCTCGACCTGCACCCGCCCGCCGTCCCCCGCGAGCACCACGACCCCGACGGCGTCCGACCGGGTGTGCACCACGGCGTTGGTGAAGGTCTCCGACAACAGCAACACCGCGTCGTCACACCGCGGATGCCCCGCCAGCACCTCCCGCAGCCACCGCCGCGCCTGCGCCACGGCGGCATCCGTGGCCACGAAGCCCGCCCGCCCCACCCGGAGCGCGGGCTCGGCGCCGTCCTGTACCGGAATCACATGCCCTCCATGCGAAAGAAGTCCCCTGTCGAACACCGGACCAGGTCGCACGGGCCTCACCGGGTTCCCGCCGCGAGGTCCCGCTCCCGTGGCGTGACCACCACCAGTGCCACGAGAACGACCGCGATCGCCGTCAACCCCGACACCATGCCCGTCACCCCCGGCAACACCTCCAGATACGCCGCCGGGTCACGGTCACGCAGCCCCGAGGCCGCCTCCTGAAGCCACGCGGCCCCCCGGACCACTCCCACGGCCGTGAGCACGGCCAGGGGCGCCGTACGCCGCGTCGGCTGCGCCGCCACGACCAGCATGAGCAGGCACGTCACCCCGAGCAGCCCGAGCGTCACCTCCGCCGCCGCGGCCACGTCCCCCCCGAGCCCTGCCCCCGGCACCTCCCACAGCGACAACAATTCCGCCGTCTCCCCGCCGGAGCCCCGTACCCGCAGCCGCACCCACGGCCGCGTACCGCCGCTCCACAACATCACCGCCGCCGACCCCCAGCACAGCGCGTGTACCCACCGCCGCCCCACCCCTCCCGGCCGCCCGCCCAGCAACGCCACCGGCGCACGCCGGAACGTGAGCACCGTCCGCATGTCCAGGTCATGGACGGCCGCGTCGACCAGCCGCAGCAGCCCCACCCCCGCCACCAGCACCACCATCCCGGTGAACGTCATGTCCGGCGCCGGCGTGACCCTCACCCCCGGCGGCCCACCCCCGCGATACGCCCCAGCAAGCTCCGCCAGAAGCCACCCCACCGCCAGGACCCCCGACACCCCGCAGAGCAGCGTCCCCCCACCATCACCCTTCCCGGCCACACCGCCGCCACGGCCGCCAGGATGAGAG
>NZ_JBHSRF010000115.1:0-20572 GCF_042658925.1 Sphaerisporangium aureirubrum | reverse complement strand
ATGCTCACCGTTGGTTTGGGAGGGGTGCGGGTGGGGCGGGGGCCCTGGGTGCGGGTGGGTTCGCAGGGGCGTTGCCTGCCGCGGCGGTCGGCGCAGGTGGGGGTGGGCTCGGGGTCGGGGGGGCGGGTGGTGGTGCGCTTGCCGGTGGGGCGGGGCATCTGGGACTGCCACGGGTCGCCGGGGTCGCCGGGGTCACCGGTGGGCGAGCCGGAGCGGGTCATGGCGGGGCCGGGGGTGACGGCGATGCTCGGCGGGGTCCCGGGGGCGGTGGAGGCGTGGGGGCCGGAGGCGGCCACGGGGAGGGGGCCGCCGGAGGCACCCGAGGGGGTGCGGGTGTCGTGGAACGGCATGACGAACGGCACGCGTTCGGGGTTGCCGGGGCCGGCGATGGGGTTGATGGTGCTGCCGCCGCTGCCGGCCGCCACGACGGTCACCGCGGCGATGGACACGGTGGCCAGGGCGGCGAAGCCCGCGTGGGAGGCGTGGCCGCGCCGGGCCGCGGCGCGGCGGGCCGCCCGCGCCCCGGTGGTGGCGCCCTCCGGCGCGGCGTCCCCCTCCGGGCCGGTGATCTTCAGCCGTCCGGCGCCGGCCGGGTACGGCACGGGCACCCACAGCTCCTCCAGCACCGCCGCGACGGCCTCACGGGGATCCCAGGACGGGTCCACTCCCCCAGCGTGCAGCAGCGCGCCCAGCAGCGCCGCGGCGTCCGGGCGGGCGCCGGGCTCCTTGGCGAGCGCGGCCGACACCGGGTCCAGCAGCAGCTTGGGCACCGACGCCAGCCGGGGCTGCTCGACCAGGATGCGCCGGGTCAGCACCTCGGCGTCCCCGGCGCCGAACGGGTGGTGGCCGGTGGCGGCGTAGGCGACGAGGCAACCCCAGGCGAACACGTCCGAGGCGGGGATGGCTGCGCCGCCGGTGAGCCGCTCGGGCGCCACCCAGCCGGGGCTGCCCATGATCTGCCCGGCCTGGGTGTGCGCGACGGCTGCGTCGACCTCCCTGGCGATGCCGAAGTCGATGACCCTCGGGCCCTTGGGCGACAGCAGCACGTTGCCGGGTTTGAGGTCGCGGTGCACGAACCCCGCCTCGTGGATGGCGACCAGCGCCGCCGCGGCGCCGAGCGCGACGCCGTACGCCAGGTCCGCCGTCAGCGGGCCGCGTGCCCCGACCACCTGGGAGAGGGAGGGGCCGGGGATGTGCTCGGTGACGAGGTACGGGCGGTCGCGGTCGGTGCCGTCCTCAAGGACGGCGGCGGTGCAGAACGGCACCACCCGGCGCGACAGCTCGACCTCCTCGGCGAACCTGGCGCGCAGCGTCGGGTCGTTGAGGTGGACGGCGTGCGGGGTCTTCAGCGCGACCAGCCCGCCTTCTGGACGCTCGGCGAGGTAGACCACGCCCATCCCGCCCGCCCCGAGACGGCCGAGAAGAAGGTAGCGCCCGATGATCACCGGATCGCCTACCGTCAGCGGCCGGACGCCCGGAGGCGTCCCGCCCGGGGAGCCAGCTCCGCCACGTGCCATCCGCGGGTGCCCTCTCTACGAGTGGTACGGCACAGGCCACTGTGGCCCTCCCGAAGCCCGTTCGGCGGCTGGTAGTTCGAAGCGGCATGAGAGGTTAGATGACTGATACCTGAGAGTAAGTCACTCGCGTGCACAGTGTGACGAGACGGACGGATGTTACAAGGGGCCGAAATCCCCGACAGCCGTCCGTAAAGGACTGGTCACTCTGCTAGAAAGGCACGTCGTACCGCTAGTACGCCCTACTCCCCCGGGACCCATAAGTTACGGACGCCGAGGGTCTATCCGGACACCTCCGGCGGTCTCGGCGGCGCGGGGCCGACGGGGCCGCCGAGAAAGCTCAGGCGGCGTCGGTGGCCTGTCCCGCGGAGGGCTCGGCGGGGGCGGAGACGGCGGTCAGGAAACGGGCGATGTGGCGGAACACCAGCCGGGCCTCGGGGACCACGTCGGCCAGGATGGGGAACACGTGGGGCATGCGGGGCCACTCCTCGTACGTCACCGGGACCCCGGCCTCCCTGGCGCGCAGCGCCACCCGGCGGCCCTCGTCCCGCAGCACCTCGGTGGAGCCTGTGACGATCATCAGCGGCGGCAGGCCCAGGTAGTCGCCGTACACCGGGGACACCAGCGGGTCACGGCAGTCGAGCCCGGCGGTCCAGCGGCGGGCCAGCCACTCGACCCGGCTCGCGGACAGGCTGGGGTCGGCCCAGCGGTTGGCCCGGCGCCGGACGTCGGACAGGTCGGCCCAGGGCGACAGGCAGATGGCGGCGGACGGCACCGGCATCCCCCGGTCGCGCAGCGCCAGCAGCATCGCGAGGGTGAGGTGCCCTCCGGCCGAGTCGCCCGCCACCACGATGCCGGAGGGGTCGTAGCCCCGGTCGAGCAGGTTCTCGTAGGCGTCGAGCGCGTCGGTCAGCGAGTGGGCCAGCGAGTGGACCGGCCCCTGCCGGTAGTCGACGGCGAGCACCGGCCGCCGCGCCATCGCCGACAGCCGCCAGGTGATGGGGCGATGCGTGGCGGGCGAGCAGAAGAAGTAGCCCCCACCGTGGAAGTACAGCACCACCTTGCCCTCGTCCGGCTCCCCCGCCCGCACCCACTCCGAGCGGCACGCCCCCCCGCCCTCCTTGGCGATGGACACCCCCGACGGCACCGGCAGCGGCAGCCGCTCCCCCATCTCGACCAGCCGCGCGAGAACGGTGAGCCCGAGCCCATGCCTGAGCAGCAGCGCGGACGCGGGCTTCGTGGTCCCCCGCAGCAGCCCGTTGAAGACACTGGCCTGCCAGCTCACCGGATACCGGGGATGAACGTCGACATCGATCTCCTGCTGCATACGCGCCGGACCCCCATCCCCCGACCAAGCGGAACGCGGTTCTATCTACTCACCAGTACATCCTGGTTTACATCCCCGTTACATATTTGTCGAGAGTTTGCCCACAGATTTGACCTGGTGAGAGCCCTGTGAGTGGGTCGAGGCATCACCACCACCCCTAGGGGGTATGAGGCAGGAGCCCTCCTTCCCACGGCTCGCGGCCCGGGCCTCGGCAGCGCCGCACATCCGGCGTTCGCCGTCCGGCGGCGCCGCCGGAGCCTCGTCGGGTTCGTCGGGTTGCTTTACCGGCGCCGAGTCGGCGGGAAGTGGTACGGCGAATTCGGCGCCGCCGTGTGGCGGCCCACCAGCCCACCGGAACCCGTCGCGGTGGAGGACCATGAGACCGGCAGGCTCGGGGGTGCGGGGGTGTCCCCCGCTTGAACACAGCCCTTGCGCCATCCGCGCGAAGCGCGTCCTCCGCGAGGACCATTTCACCGGCGCCGCGCACACCACGGGTTGACCACCGTAGGACGGCGCCGGATTCGCCGTACCACTTCCCGCCGTACCGGCGCCGGTTCAAACGACCCCCTGGGCGAGCACGGCGGACGCGAGCACGAGGAACGCCAGCACGGGAACGCCAGCACGGGAAACGCGAGCACGGCGAGACCGGGCTGCGGATGGAGGCCCCGTGGGCCGGGAAAAGCACAGGGCCCGGGGTGGGGATGGACGTTAGGATGGCGTTTTTCGTTGTGACCTGGAGGTGCCTGACCTTCGCGCTCTATATGACTGTGCTCAGGTATGGATTTCGTCGGCATGCCGCCTATGGGGCCGCTGCGGCGGCGGGGGCGTTCACCAATACCGTGTTCGGGGTGTTGCGGGCCTATGTGCTGATCGCGTTGTGGGAGGCGCGGCCGGGGCTGGCGGGGTATGACGTCGTGGACGCGGTCACCTTCTGTTTTCTGACGCAGGGGTTCATCGGGCCGATGCAGGTGTTCGGCGGTGGGCTCGAGCTGGCGCAGCGGGTGCGGACGGGGGACGTGGCGCTCGATCTGGTGCGGCCGGCGTCGTTGCAGATGTGGACGCTCGCCGACGATCTCGGGCGGGCCGGGTTCCTGTTCCTGGCGCGTAGCGTGCCACCCACTCTGGCCGGTGCGGCGCTGTTCGGCATCCGGTTGCCGGACGCGCCGGGGACCTGGGCGGTGTTCGCCGTCTCGATGACGCTCGGCGTCGTCGTCAGCTTCGGGCTGCGGTACCTCATCGCGCTGTCCACGTGCTGGATCGTGGACGACCGGGGGGTGCAGGCCCTCTCACTGGCCCTGACCACCTTCTTCAGCGGCATGATCCTTCCACTGGTGGTCTTCCCCGGGTGGCTCGGCGACCTGGCCAGGGCCCTGCCGTGGGCCGCTCTGATCCAGGTCCCCGCCGACGTCTTCCTCGGCAAGACGGACGTGGCCGCGGCGCTCGGCTTCCAGACGGCGTGGGCCGCGGCACTGCTCGGCCTCGGCGCGCTCGCCACCCGGGCCGCCCGGAGCAAAGTGGTGATCCAGGGTGGGTGAGCGATGATCGAGGCGGTACGCGTGTACGTCCTGCTGGCGGTCACCTGGACCCGCGCCGCGGCGCAGTACCCGGCGTCCATGGCGATGCTCACCGTCGGCGCGTTCCTGATCACCGGCCTGGACATCGCGGCCATCGGCGTGATGTTCGCGCACACCGACACCCTGGCCGGCTTCTCCCTGGCCGAGGTGATGTTCCTGTACGGCACCTCCAGCGTCTCGTTCTCCCTCGCCGACCTGCTGTTCGGCAACGTCGACCGGCTCAGCGGGCACGTCAGGAGCGGCGCCTTCGACTCCATGCTCATCAAGCCGGCCAGCCCGTTCGTGCAGATGGCGGTGGACCGCTTCTCCTTCCAGCGGATCGGCCGCGTGGCGCAGGCGGCGGCGGTGCTGGGCATCGCGCTGCCGCAGCTCGGCGTGCCGTGGGAGCGGGCCTGGATGATCCCGGTGATGCTGGTCTGCGGCGTCGTGCTGTTCGCCGCGGTGTGGACCCTCGGCGGGGCCCTGCAGTTCCTGCTGACCGACGCGCCGGAGGTGGCCAACGCCTTCACCTACGGCGGGGGGCAGCTCACGCAGTACCCCTTCAGCGTCTACGGCGCCGACCTGGTGCGCGGGGTGACGTTCATCGTCCCGCTGGCCTTCGTCAACTGGCAGCCCGGCCTGTACGTGCTGGACCGCCCCGACCCGCTGGGCCTGCCCCACTGGCTGCGCTATCTCGCCCCGGTGGCCGCCCTGCTGCTCGCCTCCCTGGCCGCCCTCGCCTGGCGGACCGGGCTTCGCCGCTATCGTTCCACGGGGAGCTGACCATGATCGAGCTGGACGGGGTGGGCCGGTCGTTCACCATCCGGCGCCGGGTGGGGCGGCTGCGCCGGGAGACCCGCGTCGTGCACGCCGTCCGTGACCTGTCGTTCCGGGTGGAGCCCGGGGAGTTCGTCGGCTACCTCGGGCCGAACGGCGCCGGCAAGTCGACGACCATCAAGATGCTGACCGGCATCCTGGCGCCGACCAGCGGGCGCATCCGGGTGGCCGGGCTGGACCCGTCCCGGCGGCGCACCGCGCTGGCCCGGCGCATCGGTGTGGTGTTCGGCCAGCGGACCACGCTGTGGTGGGACCTGCCGCTGCGGAGCAGCTTCCAACTGATCCGGCACCTTTACAAAGTAGATCAGAAGGTGTTCCGGCGGCGGCTGGACGACCTGTCCCAGGTGCTGGAACTAGGCCCGTTCCTGGACACCCCGGTCCGCCAGCTCAGCCTCGGCCAGCGCATGCGCGGGGACATCGCCGCCGCGCTGCTGCACGAGCCGCCGGTGCTGGTGCTCGACGAGCCGACCATCGGGCTGGACGTGGTCAGCAAGGCGGCCGTGCGCGGCTTCCTGCGCGACCTGAACACCGAGCGTGGCACCACCGTGCTGCTCACCACGCACGACCTCGGGGACATCGAGCGCCTGTGCCGCCGCGTCATGCTCATCGACCACGGCAGCCTGGCCTTCGACGGCACCCTGGAGGACCTCATGGCCACCGCCCCCGGCGAGTCCACCATCGAGGACGTCGTCACCCGCCTGTACACCGAGGGCGCGCGGGAGGCGGCTCAGTAGTAGCCCGCGGGCTCGACCGGCTCCTCCTCGTACGGCTCCTCGGCGTCGTGCCGCCCGGCCCAGCGGGACGGCATCAGGACGGGGATGAACAGCGCCAGGCCGAGCATCGCGAACACGCCCTTGGCCAGCAGGTCCTGCATGCCCTTCCCCGCCTGCACGATGTTCGGGTCCATCGTGGGGTCGGTGGGGGCCAGCCCGAGCGCCCGGGTGACGTCCAGGACGTAGATGACCGTCCAGGCCAGCATCACCATGGACGGGATGAACGTGGCGAGCGGCGAGACCCGCCCGGCCACCACCAGCCCGAGCAGCAGGCCGGCGACCACCATGGCGCCGATCGCGACCAGGGCCTTGGTGTCACGCACCGGGTCGACGGCGGCGGCACCGCCGGCAGTGCTCACCAGACCGCGCATCACGTCCTGTGAGGCCCATCCTGCGCCCGCCGTCAGCACCGCCGTCATGACGATGCCGAGCAGCAGTCCCAGAAAATGCCGCATGACCACCACCTCGCACTCACAGAACCTGCGGTCGCGCGCAACAGTAGCGACAAATCCCTTAAAGCGGCAGACGTTACGACCAGCGGGCAAACCTCCCCCGTCCCCCTCGCCACCAGGCACGCTCCTCCCCCGCACGCCCCACGGACCGCTCCCAGGAATCCGCCTGGACACCGAAACCCCTGCGCCACTGGAACTTTCAGCGCACCCGGGGCCGCGCCGCGCCCGGAAGCGGGCCCGACCGCGACGACGCGCGCGCAGGTCGGCCGGGCGGCGGGACAGGCACCCGGGTGGCGTGACACCATGTGGGGCGTCATGCGTGCCCGCCTCCCACTGCGCCTGGCGCGGTCGGCCGTCTTCACGGTCGTCTGCGTGGCGCTCGCCGTGCTCGGCCACCGGGTCGCCGGCGGCACCGGGCCCGAGTGGTGGGCGGTGGGCGCCGGGGGCGGCGCCGTCACCGTGCTCACCACCCTGGTCGCCGGGCGGGAGCGCTCGCCGCTGACCATCACCCTGTTCCTGGTCGGCACGCAGGCCGGGCTGCACCAGCTGCTCGGCGCCTCGGCCGGCGGTTCCGCGCTGAACCTCCACCTCGCCCACGGCGACGGCCTCGGCGCCGACATCGGCATGCTGGTGGCCCACCTCACCGCCACGCTGATCACCGGCTGGTGGCTCGCGCGGGGCGAGTCGGCCCTGTGGTCGGTGCTGCGGCGGGTCGGCGCGCTCGCCGTGCACGGCCTGCGCCGCGTCCTCGCCCTGCTGTCCGGCGGCCCCGCGGGCGGCCCGTACGGCCGCGCGCCCCGCCCGCCCCGTCATCTCCGGCCGCTCCCGGCCCGCCGGGAGCTGCGCGACTCCGTCCGCAGGCGCGGCCCTCCGCTTCCCTTCGCCTGCTGACACCCCGCGAGCGCACGGCCCGGACCGCCGGGCCGCGATCGCCCCTGGGATCCGCACCCCCCTCATACGGCCGTGCGTGCGTTTCCCGGCACAACCTCTCATCAGTCGAAGTGGAGACCTCCGATGTCCCTGCGTTCCACCGCGCGCCGCGCCGCCGCCGTCGCCGCCGGCACCCTCGCCCTGACCGTGGGCCTTGCCCTGCCCGCGCTCGCCCACGTCACCATCAACCCCGGCTCCGTCGAGAAGGGCAGCTTCAGCAAGGTCGCCTTCCGCGTCCCCAACGAGCGGGACGACGCCTCCACGACCAAGCTGGTGGTGGACCTGCCGGTCGACCACCCGCTGCCGTTCGTGTCGGTGCGCCCGGTGCCCGGCTGGAAGGCCGAGGTGACCGAGAGCAAGCTGCCGAAGCCGGTGCAGTCGAAGTACGGCGAGATCACCAAGGCCGTCACCAAGATCACCTGGTCCGGCGGGAAGATCGACCCGCACCAGTTCCAGGAGTTCGAGGTGTCGCTCGGCGGCCTGCCCGAGGACACCGACCAGCTGATGTTCCCCACGACGCAGACCTACTCCAGCGGCGAGGTCGTCAAGTGGGCCGACGAGCCGAAGGCCGACGGCTCCGAGGCCGAGCACCCGGTGCCGATCCTGAAGCTCGTCGCGGCCACCGGTGAGGACGAGCACGGCGGCGGCGCCACGCACGCCGCCTCGGCCTCGCCCGCGGCCTCCGAGGGCCCGACCCTGCACGCGGAAGCGGCCGCCCATAGCCAGGCGGCCTCGGACGGCACGGCGCGGCTGCTGGCCGGCATCGGCCTCGCCGTGGGCGTGATCGGCCTCGCCGTCGCCGCCCTGGCGCTGCGCCGGGGCCGCGGGACGCCGTCCGCCTGATCCCCCGCGCGGCGGCCGGTGGGAGCGGGCTCGTGCCCCCTCCCACCGGCCGCGGCCCCCGTCAGCGGGTCACGCGGTGATGTCGCGGCTGGTGAAGCGCGACCACGCGATCGAGCCGAACACCAGGATGTAGGCGGCGAAGACCAGCAGGCCCTGGCCGAGCACGTCGGTGGCGACGGGGTCGCGCAGCGCGCCGTCGAACGAGCCCCACCAGGAGGGCAGCAGGTACGGCCGGATCACCTCCAGCTGCGGGACCAGCGTCATGACCTGGGAGAAGACCACGGTCACCACGCTCGCCGCGACGGCGGCGATCGGGACGTCGGTGAGCGTCGAGATCGCCAGCCCGAAGGCCCCGAACGCCGCCATGCCGGCCGTCACGTAGAGGACGACGACGCCGACGCGCAGCAGGCCCTCGAAGACGGAGATGGTGCCGCCGGACAGCAGGGGGACCGGCCCCACGGGGAACAGTGCGAACCCGGTGATCAGCGCGGCGGCGGCCACCAGCGCGCAGCAGACGAACGCGAAGATCGACACGTTGGCGAACTTGAGCAGCAGCAGCCGGGTGCGCCCCGCGGGGGCCGTGAGCAGGTAGCGCAGGGTGCCCATGCTCGCCTCGCCCGCGACGGTGTCCCCCGCGACCACGGCGACGGTGAGCGGGAGCAGCAGCTGCACCAGCATCAGCATCGACGCGAAGGTCAGCATCAGCCCGTTCCCCGCGACCGCCGACACGAACGACGGCGCGTCCTCGTCCCCGCCCACCGTCCGCAGCACGACGCCGAGGATCACCGGCACGCAGGTCACCAGCGCGATCAGCACGATGTTGCGCGGCCTGCGGAACGTCAGCCCGAGCTCCGACCCGAGCAGCCGCAGCCCGGCGCGCACCGCCCCGGGCCTCGACGTCCGCGCGCCGGCGACCGTGCCGGGGACGTCCGGCTCCCCCGGCTCCGCCTCCTCCGGCGCCGGAAGAGGTGGGACGGCGGCGCTCAGCCTGGTGGTGTCAACCGTCGACATCGAAGCCCTCCCCGGTCAGGTCCACGAACACTTCCTCCAGGCTCGGCCGCAGGACGGCGAGGCCGCGGACGGCGACGCCGTCGCCCACGAGCGCGGCGTTGACCCGCTCGGGGAGCACGGTGCCGAGGTCGGCGGTGACCTCGGCGTCACCGGTGCGCAGACCGGTCAGGCCGAGGTGATGCAGCACGGACGCCGCCTGCGCGACCTGCGCGGTCTCCACGCGGACCCGGGGGGCCCGGCGGGCGAGCAGCTCCCCGAGGGGGCCCTGCGCCACCAGCCGTCCCGAGCGCATGACGCCGAGGTCGGTGCACATCTGCTCCACCTCGGCCAGCAGGTGCGACGACACGAACACCGTGGTGCCGTCGGCCGCGATGTCCTTGATCAGCGAGCGCACCTCGCGGGTGCCCTGAGGGTCCAGCCCGTTGGTGGGCTCGTCGAGGATGAGCAGATCGCGCGGGGTCAGCAGCGCCGCGGCGATGGCGAGACGCTGCCGCATGCCGAGGGAGTACGCCCGGTACCGCTTCCCGGCCGCCGCGCCGAGCCCCACCCGGTCCAGGGCGGCGGCCACGCGGAGGCGGACGGTGCGCGGGTCCGCGGCGGGGTCGGCGGCGTCGTACCGCCGCAGGTTGGCCTCGCCGGTCAGGTAGGGGTAGAAGGCGGGGCCCTCGACCACGGCCCCGACCTTCGGCAGCACCGCGGCGAGCCCGTCCGGCACCGGCCGGCCGAGCATCTCGCACCCGCCCCCGGTCGGCCGCACCAGCCCGAGCAGCATGCGGATCGTCGTCGTCTTCCCCGAGCCGTTCGGCCCGAGGAACCCGAACACCGAACCGCCCGGCACCACGAGGTTCAGGTCGTCCACCGCGACCTGCCCGCCGCGGAAGCGCTTGGTGAGCCCTCGCGTCACGATCGCGGGGGCGATCGAGACGGACGCGGCGGACAGAGATGAGGACGTGGCGACGGCGGGCACCATGCGGCGTGCTCCCTCCTCGGCCGGGTGGCCCGGCGGCGTCAAGGCGGCGGACGGGGCGGGGCGGGGGGGCGCCGCCTGGCGCGCCCCCTCACCCGTCGTCATGGTCACTTGTGCCCGGCCGCTTCGGTCAGGGCCTGCGGGGTCACCGCGCCGGCCAGCAGGCGGCCGTCGTCGGTGATCAGTACGGACACCAGCTTGGTCTGGATGACCCGGCCGCTCCCCCACGGGCCGGAGACCGGCTTGCCGGACTTGAGCAGGGTCTCGAGCGCCGCGGCGGGGTCGGCCGCGCCGGGGCGCCGGCTCTCGCCGCCGGACGGCTTGCCGAGGTCGGCCGCCGAGAGCGGCACCTCGGCGACGGTCGCCCACCCGCTGCCGAACGTGCGCAGCTTGCCGGCCGAGGCGGGCGGCCCGCTGTGGCCGCCGGGCGCGCCGGACCACGGGCCGCCGGCGGGCGGGGCGGCCTCGCCGAGGGACTTGTCCTCGACCTTGGCGCCGGGCGGCGGGGTGAACGCGAAGTTCTCCGCCGCCGGGGCGGTGAACACCACCTGGGTGAAGCCGACCTCGATCGCGGGCTCGGCGGTGCCCTTGGCGTACACCTGGACCCGCAGCGGGATGAACTTCTCGCCGTCCAGCGCGAGCCTGATCTCCTTGACCAGCGAGGCGGGCTGCTTGGGGGTGAGCACCAGCTGGTAGGCCGCGCGGCCCGCGACCTGCTGGGCGGGGGCCACGCTGACGGCGGTGCCGCCGTCCTCGGCCGCCTTCAGCGCCTGGGCGGCGAGGGCGTCGGGGGTCAGGGCGGTGAGGGACGTGGGCGGCGCGCTCGGCCTGCCGTGCGTCCCCGACTTCGACAGGGTGTAGCGGGTGGCGGTGTTGGAGTCGCTGCTCCACAGCCACGCGTGGCCCTTGCCGTCGGAGATGAAGTCGGTCTCGCTCATCGACCCGGGCAGCGCCAGCCGCAGGCGGTCGTCGCCGCCGTACCAGACCTTCAGCGTGTGGGAGCCGGACAGCAGGGCCATCGGCGAGCTGCTCGTGCCCCCGGGCAGCGGCAGCGTGGGCAGGCCGAGGGACGCGGTCGCGACCACGGTGCCCGACATGACGGGCGGCCCGGCCCGCTGCGCGTTCCTGGCGGCCTCGGCCAGCAGCTGCGCGGCGGTGCGCTCGGGCAGCGTGGGGTCGCCCTGGACGGCGGCGATGACCGGCCCGGCCGCCAGCGCGCCTCCGATCACGGCCACCACCGCGACCGGGACCCCCCACCTCATCGCACGTGTCGTGTTGTTCGGCATGTCACTCCTCAACGTTATGCCGCCCCCCGTCGTCCGAGGCGGGCAAGAGCAAGACTGCCGCGCGGGCCCTGTGCCGAAGCTGAGACGTGCTGAGAGGCTTCTCAGCCGGGTCTCAGCCGCATCTCAGCGCGGCGGGGCCAAGATGGGAGCCGACAGGGACGTTTTCGTGGAAAGGGTCATGATGCGGGTGCTCGTCGTGGAGGACGAGAGGCGGATGGCCGCCGCGCTGCGCCGCGGGCTGCAGGCGGAGGGCTTCGCGGTGGACCTCGCCCACGACGGCGAGGACGGCCTGCACCTGGCCAGGGAGGGCGACTACGACGTGGTCGTGCTGGACATCATGTTGCCCGGGTTGTCGGGCTACAAGGTGTGCGAGCGGCTGCGCGCCGAGGAGAACTGGGTGCCGATCCTGATGCTGTCGGCCAAGGACGGCGAGTACGACCTGGCGGACGGCCTGGACCTCGGCGCGGACGACTACCTCACCAAGCCGTTCTCCTACGTGGTGCTGGTGGCGAGGCTGCGCGCCCTGATGCGCCGCGGCGCCCGCCGCCGTCCCGCGGTGCTGCGCGCGGGCGACCTGGCGCTGGACCCGGCGGCCCGCACGGTCACCCGCGGCGGCGTGCCGATCGAGCTGACGCCGCGCGAGTTCGGCCTGCTGGAGTTCCTGCTGCGCCGCCCCGGCGAGGTGGTGTCCAAGACCGAGATCCTCGAGCACGTCTGGGACACCTACGACACCGACCCCAACGTGGTCGAGGTGTACGTCGGCTACCTGCGCAGGAAGATCGACGTCCCCTTCGGCCGCAACACGGTCCGCACGGTGCGCGGCGCGGGGTACCGTCTGGCCGGCGATGGCGGCTGACCCGCCCGTCCCGGGCCGGCGGGTGACGGCGCCGCTGGCGTGGTGGCGGCGGCGGAGCCTGCGGCTGCGGCTGACCCTGACGGCGTCGGCGGCGCTCGGGGTGGCGGTGGCGCTGGCGGCGGGGCTGCTGGTGCTGGTGCTGGGACGGGCCCTGATCTCGTCCACCGACGACGTCGCCTACCAGCGGGCCAGGGACGTGGCCACGCTCGCCGACGTGGGACGGCTGTACGACCCGATCAACGTGCCGGACGGCACGATCGTGCAGGTCCTGGACGCGCGCGGGCGCATCACGCACGTCACGCCGGGCGCCGACCGGCTGGTGCCGCTGCTGCCCGGCCGCTCCCGGGGCGCGCCCTCCGGCGGCCGGGGCACGTTCGTGGACGGCGGGCCGTACGGCATCCCCGGCCCGCTGCGGGTCGTGGCCGTCCAGGCCGACCAGGGCCGCACGGTGATCGCCGCCAGATCCTTCAAGGACGTCTCCGACAGCATCACCACGACGATCCACATGCTGCTGGTCGGCACCCCTTTGCTGCTCCTGCTGCTGGCCGTCGCGAGCTGGATGATCATCGGCAGGACGCTGCGGCCGATCGCGGCGCTGCGCCGGGGCGCCGAGGAGGTCAGCGGCACCGCGCGGACCCGGCGCCTGCCGGTGCCGGAGGCCAGGGACGAGGTGCACGACCTGGCGACCACGCTGAACGCCATGCTGGCGCGGCTGGAGGCGGCCGACACCTCGCAGCGGGCCCTGGTGTCGGACGCCGCGCACGAGCTGCGCAGCCCGCTGGCCAGCATCCGCCTGCAACTGGAGGTCGCGCTCGGCCACCCCGAGGGCCAGGACTGGCGGGAGACCGCCGAGGGGGTGCTGGAGGACACCCTGCGGCTCAGCAGGCTCGCCGAGGGCCTGCTCACCCTGGCCCGGCTGGACGAGCGCCGCCGCCCGCACCGGGCCGAGCCGGTCGACCTCGGCGACCTGGTCGCCTCGACCGCCGAGCGGTACGACGGGGCGCAGGTGGTGGTCGGCGCGGTGGAGCCCGCGGTGGTGCGGGGCGACGCCATGGACCTCGGCCGGGTGGTGGTGAACCTGCTGGACAACGCGGTGCGGCACGCCAGGTCCCGGGTGACGGTCGAGCTGCGGCGCCGGGACCGGGCGATGGTCGTGGTGACCGACGACGGCCCCGGGGTGCCCGAGGCGGACCGCGAGCGGGTGTTCCACCGCTTCACCCGGCTGGACGATGCCCGCAGCAGCGACGAGGGCGGCGCCGGGCTGGGGCTCGCCATCGTGCGCGAGACGGTGCTCGCCCACGGCGGCTCGGTCCACCTGGAGGACGCCGGGCCCGGCCTGCGGGCCGTCGTCCTGCTCCCGCTCGCCTGAGCGGCTTCCGTGGTGGTATGTGATCTGATGAAGTGATTCACCACCGGCGCCTGGAGGGGCACGTGCTACCTGAGAACGGTCGGTCCGCCGACGAGCTGCTCGCCGAGATCACGCGGCTGCGGCGGGACGACCTGCAGGTGCGCGGGGGGAAGGTCACCGCGTACGTGTACGACACCGGCCGCGCCGAGGTGCACGACGCGGCGGCCCGGGCGTACGCGGAGATGCTCGAGGTGAACACGCTGGACCCGACGGCCTTCCCGAGCGTCGTCACCATGGAGAAGCAGGTGGTGGGCGCGGTCGCGGAGCTGCTCGGCGGCGGCCCCGGCACCCCCGGCATCTTCACCAGCGGCGGAACCGAGTCCATCATGCTCGCGGTGAAGGCCGCCAGGGACATCCGGGCCGGCGGGGGACGGGCGGGGGCCGCGCCCTCCGAGGGGCGGCCGGACGGCGGACGACAGGACGCGGGGCGGCCGGAGATCGTGGTGCCGGTGACGGCGCATCCGGCGTTCCACAAGGCGGCGCACTACCTGGGGCTCGACGTGGTGGCGGTGCCGGTGGACGCGGGGACGTTCCGGGCCGACCCGGCGGCGCTGGCGGCGGCGATCACGCCCGCCACCGTGCTGGTGGTCGCGTCGGCGCCGTCGTACCCGCAGGGCGTGATCGACCCGGTCGCCGAGATCGCCGCCGCGGCGGCGGCCCGCGGGGTGCCGTGCCACGTGGACGCCTGCGTCGGCGGGTGGCTGCTGCCGTGGCTGTCCGAGGCCGGGGCGGCGGTCCCGCCGTTCGACCTGTCGGTGCCGGGGGTGACGTCCATCTCCTGCGACCTGCACAAGTACGGCTACACCCCGAAGGGCGCGTCGGTCGTGCTGTTCGCCGACCCCGCGCTGCGCCGCGCGGCGTACTTCGCCTCGGGCGCCTGGCCCGGGTACACGATCATCAACTCCACGGTGCAGAGCTCCAAGTCGGCCGGCCCGCTCGGCGGCGCCTGGGCGACCCTCAACGCCCTTGGCCGCGACGGGTACCTTGACCTGGCCAAGAACACGCTGGCCGCCACGCGCCGCCTGATCGACGGCATCGGGGAGATCCCCGGCCTGCGGGTGCTCGGCGAGCCCGAGTCGTCGCTGGTGGCGTTCACCGGGGACGCCGAGGTGGACGTCTTCGTGCTGTCCGACGAGGCCCGCAAGCTCGGCTGGTTCCTGCAGCCCCAGCTGTCCTACGCCGGGATCCCCGCGAACCTGCACATCACCGTCACCGGCGTGACGCTGGCGGGCGTGGACGCGATGCTGGAGGTCATCGCCGCCTCCGCCGGGGCCGCCCGGGAGAAGGGCCCCGCGCTCGTCCCCGAGGGCCTGCCGGAGATCCTCGCGTCCCTGGACCTCGACGCCCTGGACGACGCCACCTTCACCGAGCTGGCCGCCTCGGTGGGCGTGGACCTCGGCGGCTCGGGCCAGCCCGAGATGGCCGTGGTGAACACCGTGCTGGACGCCCTGCCCGCCGCCACCCGCGAGGCCATCCTGATCAGGTTCCTCTCGGTCCTGTACGCCTGAGCGCGTCAGCCCGCGACGTGGGACGCCGCGGCGGCGCGCAGGCGGGTGACGGCCGCGAGGGCCGCGCGGGCGGAGGCGGCGTCGTGGACGCGGAAGACGCGGGCCCCCTGCCACGCGGACACGGCGAGGGTGGCCAGCGTGCCGGCGTGCCGCTCGGTCACCGGGAGCCCGCCCAGCGTCTCGCCGACGAAGTCCTTGTTGGAGACGGCCACCAGGACGGGATGCCCGGTGGCGACCAGCTCGCCCAGGCGGCGGCTGACCGCCAGGGAGTGCCAGGTGTTCTTGCCGAAGTCGTGCGCGGGGTCGATCAGCACGGCGTCCGCGCGCACGCCCGCCCGCACGGCGCGCGCGGCCAGCGCGGTGACGTGCGCCACGACGTCGGCCACCACGTCGTCGTAGCCGACGCGGTGCGGCCGGGTGCGGGGCTCGGCGCGGCCCGCGTGCGCGCACACCAGGCCGATGCCGTGCGCGGCGGCGACCTCCGCCAGGCGGGGGTCGGGCCCGCCCCAGGTGTCGTTGAGCAGGTCGGCGCCCGCCTGGGCGACCACCTCGCCCACCTCGGCACGCCAGGTGTCGACGCTGATCACCAGGCCGGGATGCGCCTCGCGGACGGCGGCGACGAGACCCGCGACGCGACGGATCTCTTCGGCGGTGTCCACGGTGTCACCCGGACCGGCCTTCACCCCGCCGATGTCGACGATGTCGGCTCCGGCGCGGACCGCCTCGTCCACCGCGTCGAGCGCGGCGCCGAAGCCGTACGTCCTGCCCTGGTCGAAGAAGGAGTCGGGTGTGCGGTTGACCACGGCCATGACGGCGAAGTCTCCCGGGGGGAACTCACGGCCGCGCAGGCGCAGGGTGTGCGGAGTGTGCATCACCGCAAGCGTACGCCGGGCCGGGGAAGCGCCGCGCGGCCCCACACCGCGCGGGTGGGCGGCCGTCACGGGCGGGCCGTGGCGTGCGCGTGTCAGCGCAGGCAGGACGGTGCCGGCCGCGTTGGGAACGCTCCAAAACGGTCAGGCCGTGGAAGCGCCCTCTGCCACCGAGAGGAAGTCCTGCGCCATGCCGGGTAGTCGTTTGCGCACGTGCACCAGCGCGATGATGCGGCGCAGCGTCGGGTCGAGGGAACGGACCACCAGCCCCGCCTTGGCGGCCTGGTCGGCCATCCCGCGGTACCCCAGCATCGACGCCGAGGACGCCCGGATCGCCATCGGCCACGAGCCGCGTTCGTCCATCTCGGCCGCGATGACCGGCCGGACGCCGTAGGTGGCGAAGAGCTGCTCGAACTCGCGGCGCCTGGCGCTGCCGGGAGGGGGCAGGACCAGCCGCATGGCGTTCAGGCGGACCATCGGCACCGTGTCGGGCAGGTCGAGGCCGGGCGGCGAGAGCAGCACGATCTCCTGCCGTTCCAGGGGGTGGCTGACCAGGTCGGCGGGGACGGGCAGGTCGGTCAGGCCGAGGTCGGCGCGCTGTTCGCGGATGGCGTTCACCACGCCGTCGCGTCCGTCGCACCGGACCACCTGCACGCGTACCCCCGGATGGTCGGCCACGTAGGCGGGTAACAGGCGGCCCGCCAGCACTGATTCGAGGCTGGGTGGGGACGCGACCCGTAGTTCGCCGCCGGAATGGGTCTGGGTGGCGAGGGCCTCGATCTCGTGGACGGCGTCGAGGGCCTCTCTGGCGAGTTTCACGACGCGGCGGCCCTGGGCGGTCACGACGACTCCCCGGCCGGAGCGTGCGAAAAGCGTCATGCCGAGTTCCCGTTCCAGATCGCGAATGGCACGGGAAAGCGCGGGCTGAGCGATGTACAGCGATCTGGCCGCGTCTGTCATGGTGCGGTGCTCCGCAGTGGCGACCACATAACGGAGCTGCTGCAGATTCATGGAATCGAAGCTAGGGCAGAGAGCCGCGACGATTCCGGAACATCGCGGAGATCACCTCGGATGATTTCAGAATGTAACCAGATACGGCGACATCCGTGACTATTGGGAAATGAGTAGAGTTCTGCCCAAAATGATGCAGAATGTGGATCTTGTGACGGGGGAGATCCGCGCGGTCCAATGGGACCGGTTAGGGGGGTCCGGATATGACCGATAACGGCCATCACCCTCCACCGCCGCCGCCCGGCGGCCGCCATCCCTATCCGCCACCCGTCCCGCAGGACACCCGGGGCCCGCAACCACCTCCCCCGTACCCCCCGCGCGGACCGCACCCCCGACCGCCCCAGGGCACACCCCAGGGGTACCCGCCCCAGCCGTACCCGCCCCAGGCGCCGTATCCACCGGGCGGCCCTCAGCAGGGACCGCCGGGACACCCGCCTCAGCCTCACACGCCGCAGGGCCCGCCGGATCACGGCCCGCAGGGCGCCCCGCCGTACGCACCCCCCTACGCACCCCAGGGCCCGCCGCGGCACGACCCGCAGGGCCGGCCGCCGTACGGACCGCAGGGGCCCGCGCAGCCGTACCGCCCGCCCTACGCGCCGCAGGGCCCCGGGCCGCACGGGTACGGACGGCACGGCGCCGGGCCGCAGGGGCCCGGCGCGCCCGGGCAGCGGTACCCGGCGCCGCCTCCTCCGCCCGCCGGGCAGGCGCCGGTCCCGCTCCCGCCGCCGGGGCCGGGGTGGCGGGCACCCGGGCCGAACGGTGCGCCGGGCGCGTGGCGCCCGCCGAAGCGGGGGTCGGGCGCGGGCGCGGTGATCGGCGGGCTGCTCGGCACGATCGCCGCGGTGTTCGTCCTGCTGGTGCTGGGCTCGGCGCTGCTGTCCAAGGCCCGCATCCCCGACCCGCCGTCGCCGGTGTCGCTGCCGACCTTCGAACCGGTGCCCACGTACGACCCGGGAAGGCCGCGGACCGAGGTGCCGACCCGCCCGCGCGCCACCCCGGCCCCCACCCGCCCGCGCACCGAACGGCCGACCACCCTGCCCGCCCGGGACACCAGCCTGACCCGCAACTCCGTGTACCAGATCAAGGGCCTGCCGCGGCTGGCCTGCCGCGCCAAGGCGACCAACATCTTCAACGACGCCCAGCTGAGGGACCTGATCCTCAAGACGGGCCAGTGCATGAGCCGTACCTGGTCCCCGGCCCTGCGCCAGGTCGGCGTCCCCTTCGCCCCGCCCGGTTACGCGATCAAGGCCCGCGGCGGCCGGGGCCCGTGCGGCGACTTCCCGCAGCGCGGCAGCATCGTGCCGTACTACTGCCCGCGCAACACGACCATCTACGCCTCCACCTCGGCCATCGCGCGCGGGCGCGGGAACCAGCGGGGATACGGCTCGCTGTCCTCCTGGCACGGCTCGATCGTCGGCATGATGTCCCACGAGTACGGCCACCACGTGCAGCAGCTGTCGGGCCTGTCCAACTCCTGGTGGAGCAAGACGCTGAACTCGCGCACCACCGGCGGCAGGCTGGCGCTGAGCCGCCGGTTCGAGCTGCAGGCCAACTGCTTCGGCGGCCTGTGGATGCGGTCGGTGGCCGCGAGCTACCCGATCCCCCCGGCCCGCCGCAACACTCTGTACTACTTCTTCTCCAACGTCGGCGACTGGCCGGGCCGGCCGCGCGACCACGGCTCCCCGCCCAACAGCGGGCGGTGGTTCAAGCAGGGGTACGAGCGCACCCGGGTCGCCCAGTGCAACACCTGGCTCGCACCCGCGGGGACGGTCTCCTGACCAGCGCCAATGCCGTCAGGTGGCCTTGCCGGGCCGGGGTATGACGTCATGTACCCGTAAGCCACTTGTAACCGACCGATTTCCTGATATTGGGTTTGGGTCATTGATGTCCAGGTATGGGGGTTAGAATCCTGGAATTCCGTGGACCACGGGGGGCCGACGAGAGGGCGTTTCGCCTGATGGGCGGCTGGAATCGGAGAGTCAGCAGGGAGCGCTTGTGAGCACGCCTCGTGGCCGTACGACCCCGGAGGCTGCCGACGACCACCCGGAGCCCCCTCCGCCACCTCCCCCGAGCACCCGGCCCCCGGCCCCGGCGCGCGCGCCGCGCTTCGCCAAGCCGCTCACCACGGCGTCCATCATCGGCTGGACCACCCTGTCGGCCGTCCTGCCCGGCGCCGCCCACCTGCGCGCCGGACGGCGGCGCACCGGATTCATCCTGCTCGGGGCGTTCGGCGTGCTGCTGGCCGCCGTGGCGGGCTTCGCGTACCTGGTCAGCTCCGACCTCGGCTTCGCGGCCAAGGACAGCACGCTGGTCGGCCTCATGGTGGCCGCCGGGGTGGGCGCGCTCGGGTGGTTCGCCCTGCTGATCACGTCCTACGTCGCCCTCGGCCCCGACCGCCTCCCGCAGACCGGGCAGATCGTCTCCGGCGTCGTGGTCGGCGTGCTGTGTGTGGGCATCATGGCGCCGTTCGCGCTGACCGCCGGCACGATCATGACGGTGCGCTCCACCGCCAACGCCGTGTTCCCGAGCGAGCCCGAGGACCCCGCGGCCACCCCGATCCGCCAGGAGGACCCCTGGCACGGCCAGCGCCGGGTCAACTTCCTGCTCATCGGCGGCGACGCGGCGGGCAACCGCACCGGCGTGCGCACCGACAGCATGACGGTGGCCAGCGTCGACGTGCGGACCGGCAACTCGGTCATGTTCGGCCTGCCGCGCAACCTGCAGTTCGTGCGCTTCCCCAAGGGCGACCCGCTGGCGGCCCGGTTCCCGCAGGGCTTCACCGGCGACTCCGGGCAGGGCCTGCTCAACGAGGTCTGGCAGTACGCCGAGGACCACCTCGGCAAGGGCAGGGGTCCCCGGGAGCTGAAGGCCGCGATCGGCCACACCCTGGGGCTGCGGATCGACTACTACGTGATCGTCGACATGTACGGCTTCGCCGCCCTGGTCGACGCGATCGGCGGGCTACGGATCCGGGTCGAGCAGGACATCAAGTGGGGCGGCCACTTCGGCACGGCCGGCACCATCAAGGCGGGATACCGCAAGCTCGACGGCGAGCACGTGCTCTGGTACGGCCGCTCCCGGGTGAACAGCGATGACTTCTCCCGGATGTCCCGCCAGCGCTGCGTCATGGGCGCGCTGCTGGAGCAGGCCACACCGAGCGTCGTACTGGCCAACTTCGGCAAGATCGCCACGGCCACCCGCCACCTGTTCCGCACCGACGTCCCACGCGACCTGCTGGAACACCTGGTCCCCCTCGCCCTGAAGGTCAAGGACGCCCGCACCACCAGCCTCCAGTTCGTCCCCCCCACCATCTGGCCCGGCGCCGCCGACTGGCTGAAGATCCGCCGCCTGACCACCCAGGCCCTACGCGAATCCGCCCGCACCACAACCGGCCGCCCCCCCCTGGCCGCCGGCGTGACCGCCACCC
>NZ_JBHSRF010000114.1:0-20789 GCF_042658925.1 Sphaerisporangium aureirubrum | reverse complement strand
GGAGGGGCCGCACGGGCGGCCGGGGGCGCCGCCTCCGAGGCGGCGCGGGGCGGCGGTCTGCGCGAGCGCGCGCTCGGCGGGTTCCGGGCCGCGCGGGCACGGTCGCGGCCCAAGGCCGCGGAGGAAGAGGAGCCCTACGAGGACGAGTACGCCGAGGACGAGGAGGAGGGGTACGAGGAGGAGCCGCCGCGCCGCGCGGCCCGAGCCGGTAGCCCTGGACGGTCGCGGCGCCCCCTCGCCGAGGAGGAGGACGAGTTCGACGAGGAGTTCGAGGACGAACCCGCGGACGAGGACGAGGACGAGGAGCCCGAGCGGGCCCCGGCCCGCGGCCGGGTCGTCCGGGACCGTGATCAGGGGCCGCCGCGCTCGCGGCCGGCCCGCCGGGGCAGGGACGAGAGGTGACGTAGATGGCAAAGCGCGACGACCCGCCGTCCGCCGGGCTCGGCGGCCCGCTCCAGCAGGCCGCGCGGAGCCTGACCAGCAGCGCGCGCCGGTACGCCGTGTCCAAGCTCGGCACCACGGTCGGAAAGGCGACGACCCGCCTCACCGACTTCGTCGAGGGCGGAGGCAACGCCAAGGATCTGCTCGGCATCGTCACCGGCTCCGGCGGCAAGACGGGCAAGATCAAGGGCCTGGCCAAGATGGCGTGGGGCGGCCTGAAGCGGAAGTTCGGCCTCGGCGGGCGCGGCGAGAGCGGCAAGTTCAAGTTCCACAACATCGTCGAGGCGCTCGACATCGGGGCGCCGGTGACGCTCGTCTACAACCAGTGGACGCAGTTCGCCGACTGGCCGACCTTCATGAAGAAGGTCGAGAAGGTGGTCCAGGAGGAGGACGAGAAGCTCACCTTCCAGGCGAAGATCTTCTGGTCCCGGCGCACCTGGCAGGCCACCATCCAGGAGCAGGTGCCGGACGAGAAGATCATCTGGACCTCCCAGGGGGCCAAGGGTTCGGTGGACGGGACGGTCACCTTCCACGAGATCACCCCCGACCTGACCCGGGTCCTGGTGACCCTCGTGTACCACCGCAAGGGCTTCATGGAGCTGATCGGCGGCCTCTGGCGGGCCCAGGGGCGGCGGGTGCGTCTGGAGTTCAAGCACCTGCGACGGCACGTCGTGACCGACTCGCTGCGGCACCCCGAGGACATCGAGGGCTGGCGCGGGGTGATCCACGAGGGCGAGGTCGTCAAGGACCACGAGACCGGCCTGCGCGAGGAACGCGAAGCCAAGGAGCGCGAAGCCGGGGAACGCGAGACCGGGGAGACCGGGGAGACCGGGGAGACCGGGGAACGCGAGGCCGGGGAACGCGGTGACGGGCGCGCGGAACGTGGCGGCGAGGACGCGGGCGACCGCGCGGGGCGCGAGGAACACGACGGCGAGCGGGAGCGCGAAGGCCGGCGCCGGAGGCGCGGGGAACCCGCCGAAGGGCGTGAGGAAGCCGGTGGCGGGCGTGAGGAACGCCGGCCTCGGCGGACGCGGGACGGCCGGCGGGCCGTGCCGGAGGAGGAGGCGGCCGAGGCGGGGTTGGCCGAGCGGGCCGGGCCCCGTTCCGGCGACGGCGGGTACGAAGAGCCCGCCGATGAATACGAGGAGCCCGAGGAATCCGAGGAGTCCGCGCCGCGGCGCCCTGTGCGCGGCGGCGGGCGGTCGCCCGCGAGCCGCGGGTCCCGCACGAGGGGCGGCTGACCGGCGCGGCCCACCTGATCGACATGATCGAGGAGTGACGTCATGACCATCGTGCAGCCTTCTGGCGGGGGGACGGCGGGACGGCCGCCGGGTGCGGGCGGCGGATCGCTGGCCGACGTGATCGACACCATCCTGGACAAGGGCCTCGTCATCGACGCCTATGTCAGCGTCGCCCTGGTGGGCATCGAACTGCTCACCATCAATGCCCGCGTGGTCGTCGCCAGCGTCGACACCTACCTACGGTTCGCCCAGGCGGTGAACCGGCTGGACCTGTCCGAGAATTCCAAAGGGCTGCCCGAGCTCATGCAGGACATGACGCAGGGCGTGGCCAAGTCCAAGACCAAGGGCATCGCGCAGGGCGCGATCGAGGCGGCCGGCGAGAAGCTGCGGGATCTCATCGAACCCGGCGAGGAACCGGCGCCCCGCCGGCGCCGCCGTGAGGAGGCCTGACATGCCCCGTCCCGACACCAGGTCCGGTGCCACGCAGGCCCGCGACACCACGAGCCGGAAGAAGGCGTCCCACGACACGGCGCCCCGCGGCACAGCGGAAGACGACACGGCGCCGAACGACACGGCGCCCCGGGAGACGGCCGCCGGGGACGCGGCGCGGGAGAAGACGGCGCCCGAGGCGTCCGGCGGCGCCCGGGAGTCCGGCGGGACCGCGCAGGCGACGGCGACGTACCTGTACGGGATCGTGCCCGGCGACGTCGAGCTGACGCCCGAGCGGCGCGGCGTGGGGGATCCGCCGGGCATGACGGGGCTGGTGCGGCACGGGGAGATCGCCGCGCTGATCAGCGACCTGAGCCTCGGACGAGCGCTCGGACGGCCGCAGGACCTGGTGGCGCACCAGGGGCTGCTGGACGACGTCGCCGGCGAGGTGCCCGTGCTGCCGATGCGGTTCGGCGCCGTTCTGGAGAGCCCCGAGGCGATCGTCGAGGAACTGCTGAAGCCGCACCACGACGAGTTCCTCGCGGCGCTGGCCGAGCTGGAGGGGCGGGCGCAGTTCGTCGTCAAGGGCCGCTACGTGGAGGGGACCGTGCTGCGGGAGGTGCTGCGCGAGGTGCCCGAGGCCGCCGAGCTGCGGGAGAGCATCCGCGGCGTGCCGGAGGAGGCGAGCTGGGACGCGCGGATCCGGCTCGGCGAGATCGTCAACCAGGCGATCGACGCCAAGCGGGACGCCGACACCAGGATGCTCGCCGAGGCCCTGGCCCCGCACGCCGTCGCGGTCGTGGTGCGGGAGCCGACCCACGAGGAGGACGCCGCGCACCTGGCCGTCCTGGTGGACACCGACCGGCAGGAGGAGTTCGACGCCGCCCTGGAGGCGTTCGCGGACCGGTGGGCCGACCGGGTCACCCTGCGGCTGATCGGGCCGCAGGCGCCGTACGACTTCGTGACGGGGCGGCCGGACGAGGCGGGCGGGTGAGCGATGGGCATTCTCTCGACGCTGCTCGGCGCGCCGCTGGCGCCGCTCCAGGGGCTGATCAAGCTCGCCGAGCTGATCCAGGAGCAGGTGGACCGGCAGATGCGTGACCCGGCGGCGGTGCGGCGGCGGCTGGAGGAGGTGGAGGACGCCAGGGCGTCCGGGCTGATCACCGAGGAGGAGGCGGCCGCGGCGACGGAGGAGATCCTGCAGCAGATGATCGCCTGACCGCCCCGGAGCCCGCGGACCGGCCGCCCCGCGGCGCCGGCCCCCGGGCCCGCGCCGGAAGGAGGGGAAGCCGTGCACGCCAGTCGCAGGACCCGGGACACCCCGGGAGGCCGTGCGTACGAGCCCGCCGGGGAGGAGGCGCTGCTGGAGGGTGAACTCCTGGACGAGGAGCTCGGGTACGACGACGACGACCAGCCCGGCGAGGAGGAGCCGCGCCTGACCGCGATGACGGCGGGACAGGCGGCGCGCAGGCACATCGCCGGGCTGGTCGGCAAGCCGATCGAGGGCGTGATCATGGTCGCCCCCTCGGGGGACGGCTGGACCGTCGAGGTGGAGGTGGTCGAGGACCGCCGCGTCCCGTCGTCCGGCGACACCCTCGCGATCTACGCGGCCCAGCTGGACCGGCACGGGGACCTGGTGTCGTACGCCCGGGCGCGCACCTACAAGCGCGCCAAGGGCGACACCGGCCGCCCCGGCGCCCAGGGCGGGGTGTGACCCATGTCCGAGCCCATGTGGTCCGGCCGCGCGGCGACACCTTCCCGGCAGCCCGCCCGGGAGTCCGGGGGCAGCCTCGGCGACATCCTGGAGCGGGTGCTGGACCGGGGTGTGGTGATCGTCGGCGACATCCGGGTCAACCTCCTGGACATCGAGCTGCTGACGATCAAGCTGCGGCTGCTGATCGCCTCGGTGGACACCGCCCGCGAGCTCGGCATCGACTGGTGGGAGCACGACCCCTGGCTCAGCTCCGGCGACCGCGACCTGATCGAGGAGAACCAGATGCTCCGCCGCCGCCTCGCCGCCGTGCGCGAGGCCGAGGAGGCCGGGCTCACGGACCGGGAGCGCCGCGCCGTCGGCGGGAGCGCCGCCTACCCGCACGATCCCCCCGCCCGGGGCCGCGCCCGCCTGGCGACCGGCGACCCCGCGTACGACGACGAGCCCCCGGCGCGCCCCCGGCGGGACCGGGCCGGCGAGCCCGCGCCGCGCGAGCGGCCCCGGCGGGAGAGGCCGGGCACGGCGTACGGCGACGAGCCCCCGCCGCGCGGGCGGGTCCGGCGGGAGAGGCCGGGCACGGCGTATGGCGACGAACCCCCGCCGCGCGGGCGGGTCCGGCGGGAGGGACGCGGCCCGGCGTACGAGGAGGAGCACCGCGGGCAGGGGCGGCGGGAGGGGCGCGATGAGTGACACCGGGACGTACCTGTACGCGATCACCCGGGAGGAGGACCGGGCGGACGCGGCCGTGCTGACGGAGCTGACCGGGGTCTCCGGGGCGCCGGTGCGGGCGGTGGAGCGCGCGGGGCTGGTCGCCTACGTCAGCACCGTGCCGCTGTCGGAGTTCGGGGACGCGCCGCTGCGGCGGTCGCTGGAGGACCTGGACTGGGTCGGCGAGACCGCGCGGGCGCACCATCGCGTCGTGGAGACGGTCGCGCACGACGCGGCGACCGCGCCGGTGCGCCTGGTCACCGTGTACGCGGGCGACGAGGGGGTCGCCGAGATGCTGGACCGCCGCGGCGCCGAGCTGCGCGCGGTGCTGTCCGAGGTGTCCGGCCGCCACGAGTGGGGCGTCAAGGCGTACGCGTCCGGCGCGGCCCGGCCCGCGGGTGGCCCGCCGGAGGAGGAGCAGGACGCGGGCGGGCGGCCCGGGGACGGCGGGCGGGACGAGGCCGGGCGGGCCGGCGGGCCCGGCACGGAGTACCTGCGGCGGCGCAAGGCGGGGCTGCGGAGCCGTGAGGACCGGCAACGGGCGTGCGCCGAGCACGCCGAGCGCATCCATTCGGCCCTGGCGGCGGTGGCGGTGGACTGCAGGCGGCACCGCCCCCAGGATCCCCAGCTGTCCGGCAGGGACGACCCGATGCTGCTCAACGGCGCCTACCTGGTCGACCGCGACCGCCAGGCCGAGTTCACCGCCGTCCTGGACGGCCTGCGCGGGCCCGGCGTCTCGATCGAGCTGACCGGCCCGTGGGCGCCGTACTCGTTCACCGCGGTCGAGCCCGGCCCTGTCGCCCCGGCGGGCGCCGCGGAGAGGCGCGATGGCGGGTGAACCGGATGGCACGACGGCTGGTGATCGCGACGGCACCCCGGGTGCCGGGCGGGACGTCGTGCGCGGCCGGGAGGCTCCGGGCACGCGAGGGGCTCTGGACGACCGGGAGGCTCCGGGCGGGCGGCAGCGCGTGGTGGAGGGCGGGGAGAGGTCGCGGGGGGCGGCGCTGGCGGCGGAGGGGCGGTTGCCGCCGGAGCGGGTGGCGCTGGTGGATCTGCTCGACCGGCTGCTGGCGGGAGGCGTCGTGATCACCGGGGATCTGGTGCTGTCCATCGCCGACATCGACCTGGTCCGCATCTCGCTGCGGGCGCTGCTCATGTCCGTGCGTTCCGAGGAGCCACTGGAGACCCTGGAGAGAGGAATACGTCATGGAGAGCTCTGACCCCGGCGGGCGCCCTCTCCCCCGCGGCGGCGAGACCGCCGCGCGGGAGGCGCGCCGGGAGCGCTGGCGGTTCGAGGCCGACCCCGAGACGGTGGAGCGCGACCTGTCCCGGCTGGTGCTCACGCTGGTCGAGCTGCTGCGTCAGCTGGTGGAGCGGCAGGCGGTCCGGCGGATGGACGAGGGCGACCTGACGGACGAGCAGATCGAGAAGATGGGCGTGACGCTGATGCGCCTGGAGGAGGCCATGACCGAGCTGTGCGAGCGGTTCGGCCTGACGCCGGCCGACCTCAACCTGGACCTCGGGCCGCTCGGCACGCTGCTGCCCACCGACTGACCGGCGGGCGGCGAGGTCAGAGCGCGACGCCGAGCAGCGCGTCGACGGTGGCGCGCACCAGGGCGGGGGCGCCGGGATCGGCGTGGTCGCCCGCGAGCGCCCGTCCGGCCCAGTCGTCCACCACGGCGAGCGCGCCGGGCGCGTCCAGGTCGGCGGCCATGCGCTCGCGGACCAGCGCCAGCACGGCCGCACCGTCCGGCCCGCCGGGCAGCGCGGCCGCCGCGCGCCAGCGGTCCAGCCGGCCGGTCGCGGCGGTGAGCTGGTCGCCGGTCCACTCCCAGCCGGCCCGGTAGTGGTGGGCGAGCAGCGTCAGCCGGATCGCCATCGGGTCGTGCGCGGCGCGCAGCCGGGAGACGAACACGAGGTTGCCCCGGGACTTGGACATCTTCTCGCCGTCCAGCGCCACCATGCCCGCGTGGACGTACGCCTTGGCGAACGGCCACTCGCCGGTGGCCACGTGCCCCTCGCTGGCGCCCATCTCGTGGTGCGGGAAGATCAGGTCGGTCCCGCCGCCCGACACGTCGAAGCCCGCGCCGAGACAGGACAGCGCGATGGAGGTGCACTCGACGTGCCAGCCGGGCCGGCCGGGGCCGAACGGCGAGGGCCAGGACGGCTCGCCGGGCCGCTCGGCCCGCCACAGCAGCCAGTCGAGCGGGTGGCGCTTGCCGGGACGCCCGGGGTCGCCGCCCCGCTCGGCGAACAGCGCCAGCATCGTGGCCTCGGAGTAGCCGGAGACGGCGCCGAACTTGGGGGACGCGGCGACCGCGAAGTAGACGTCGCCGTCCACCTCGTAGGTGGCGCCCTTGTCCTTCAGCCGCCCGATCAGCGCGGCGACCTGGGCGACGACCTCGGTGACCCCGATGTAGTCGTCCGGCGGGAGGACGCGCAGCGCCGCCATGTCCGTGCGGAACAGCTCGATCTGGTCCTCGGCCAGCACCCGCCAGTCGACGCCGGTCAGCTCGGCACGTTCCAGCAGGGGGTCGTCCACGTCGGTGGCGTTCTGGGTGTAGTGGACGCGGTGCCCGGCGTCCCGCCAGGCGCGGTTCACCAGGTCGAAGGCGAGGTAGGTGTTGGCGTGCCCGATGTGCGTCGCGTCGTACGGCGTGATGCCGCAGACGTACATCCGCGCCGTGGGGTCCGGCGACGTCTCCCCGACCTCGCCGGCGGCGGTGTCGTACAGGCGGAGCGGCAGTCCGGCGCCGGGCAGCGAAGAGATCTCGGGAGCGGGCCACGATCGCATGCCATGAGCCTATCCATGAGGCAGTGTGGTGGGATCACACTGGGGTGTCCGTTTTGTGGCTTAGGGGGCGACACGGGCACCACGGTATGGGCACACCGGACCGTCCGGACATGAAAGAATCTTGCCGCCACAGGTTCGGGGGGCTCGGCACCGCGCACAACCATGGCTAGGAGAGCTTTTGCCGACCATCAGGGCTCTGGGCCCCGCCGACCCGGAGCGGATCGCGTCCTTCCGGGTCACCGGGCGGATCGGCGAGGGCGGTCACGGTGTCGTCTACGCCGCGGAGACCGGGTCGGGCGAGCGCGTGGCCGTCAAGGTCCTGCAGCGCCGGTTCTGGGAGGACGACGAGGTGCGGCGGGCCTTCGGGGCCGACCTGCGCCAGGCGCAGCGCGTGACCGGCACCCACGTCGCCCGGGTCACGGCCTACGGCATCCACCAGCAGCGGCTCTACTACGCCAGCGAGTACGTCGACGGCCCCTCGCTGTGGGAGGTCGTGGAGCGGCGCGGCCCGCGCCCGGCCGACGAGCTGGAGGCCCTGGCCGTGGCGACGCTGTCGGCGCTGGCGGCGATCCACGCGGCGGGCGCGGCGCACGGCGGGTTCAAGCCCGGCAGCGTGCTGATCGGCCCGGACGGCCCCCGGGTGATCGACTTCGGGGTGGGACGCGCCCTGGACGGCCCGCCCACGCCCGGCCGGCTGATCGGCACCTCGCCGTTCACCGCCCCCGAGCACCTGGTGGGCGCGGCGCCGGGCCCGGACGGCGACATGTTCGCCTGGGCCGGGACCATGGTGTACGCCGCCACCGGCCACGCCCCGTTCGGGCAGGACTCGGTGCCCGCGGTGATCAGCCGCATCCTGAGCGAGACGCCCGACCTGGCGGCGCTGCCGGGAACGCTCCTGGCGAGCGTCACCGCGTGCCTGGACAAGGTCCCGACCCGCCGTCCCACGGCCCGCGAGCTGCTGGCCCGCCTGACCCGCGAGCGTGTCGCCGCCGTGCCCGCCGCCGGATGGGCGGCCCTGGCCGCGGCCCCCGGCCTCCCCGCCCTTCCCCCCGCCCCCGCCCCCGCCCCCGCCCCCGGCGGCGCGGGCCGTCCGGGCGCTCCGGGCGCCGTCGTCCCGCCAGGGCCCCCCGGCGCCGCGGGCCGCCCCGGCTCTCCGGGAGCGACCGTCCCCGCGGGCCGTCCGGGCTCCCCCGCGTCCACCCCGGCGGGCGGGCGGCCCGCGATGCTGGCCGCGGTCCCCCTGGCGCCGGGGCCGCAGGAACCGCCGCCGCCGGACGTGCCGCCGGCCGGGCGGCACGGCAGGGGGCACAGGGACCGGACGTTCATCCTGGCCGGGGCGGCGCTGGCGCTGGTCGTGGCGCTCGTGGTCGCGCTGGTCGCCTCGCCCGGCGACCCGGCCCCGGTGCGGATCCCCGGCGCGGCGTTGAGCCCCGCCCTCTCCGTGACGCCCCCGGTGACCCTGCTGCCGAGCCCGGTGCCGCCCGGCGAGACCATCGAGCCGACCCCGGTGCCCTCGCCGACGGAGAAGAAGCCGAAGAAGACCAAGAAGCCCGTCCCGGGCGGCCCGGCGCTCACCCCCCCCGCCCCGCATCCGGTGCTGGCGGTCAGCCCCGCCAGGGTGCGGGTCAAGTCGGACTACATCTTCTACGTCAACCTCAAGCTGCGCGCCACCGGCGGCGCCGTGCGCTGGCGGGCCACCATCAGCGAGGGCGCCGTGCTCAGCAGCAGCAGCGGGCGCATCCGCGCGGGCCACACGGCCACCATCACCGCGTACGGCACGCCGTACTGCAGCACGTCCAAGGTGAGGTTCACCTCCAACGGCGGCAGCAGGACCGTCACCATCATCTGGGGCGGCGTCCGCTGCTGACCCGTCCCGGGCCGGGTGGCCGGATCAGCGAAGGACGGTGCTCCAGGCGGACGGGTCGCCGGGGCACGGGCAGAAGTCGTAGCGCAGGGTGTCCCGGCCGAGGGCGACCAGGGTGACCGAGGACGTCCCCCACACCCGGCCGTCGTCCAGTTCCCGGCGCACCACCAGCGCCCGCGGGTCGGTGACGGGCAGCCCGTCCCCCGCGAGCAGCTCGCGCCAGGCCGTCCAGGAGGCGTCGCCGGGGTCGTGCGCGGACGGGCGCGGCGCGGCGGCGAAGCGCGGCACGAACCACCCGGCGCGGGGGGCGGCGTCCGGCGCCACCCAGCCGTCGTTGACCACGATGTGCGTGCCGGGCGGCAGCTTGTCCTCGGTGACGTCCTCGCCGTCCCAGTGCCACAGCCGCACCCCGCCGGGCTCGGCGAGCACCAGGTGGAACGGGTCGTAGACCGACAGGTCGGTCTCGGGCAGGCCGCCGTGCCCGGCGGCCCGCAGCGGCAGGTCGCCCCGGGACCTGCGGGTCTCGGGGGGCGCCGGGCGGCCGACGCCGTTGAGCAGCGCCGCGACCCGGGGGACGGCGGGCTCGGCGGCCAGCCAGGTGCCGCCCGCCTCCAGGTCGAGGCCGCCGATCAGGCCGGGATGGCCGGGCCAGTGGGCCGCCGGGCCCCGCCACGGGCGGTCGGCCATCTCGTCCCGGATCCCGGCCAGGACCACCGGCGTCTCGGCGCCCGGGTCGACCCCGGCGATGACCGTGCACATGTGCGTACTCTCGCCTTGCTCGTCCTGCTCGGATGGTTCAGATGGGGGGCCAGGGGATGGCGGGCCAGTCGTCGGAGGGGAAGGGGTGGATGCCGGTGCTGAGCAGCCTGCGCACCCGCTCCCAGGTCGCCTCGACCTCGGTCAGGGTGAGCAGCTCGCGCAGCCGCCGGCCGAGCCTGCCCCGCTCGATCTCGCGCTCCAGCCGGGCGAGGACGTTCACCGCCTCGCGGGGCAGCGGCTTGCCCCGCCACTGCCACAGCACCGTGCGCAGTTTGTCCTCCGGGGAGAAGCACACCCCGTGGTCGACGCCGTAGATGTGGCCGTCCGCCAGCGGCAGCAGGTGCCCGCCCTTGCGGTCGGCGTTGTTGACCACCGCGTCGAAGATGGCCATGCGGCGCAGCGCGGGGTCCCGGCTGCGGATCAGGGCCATCAGGTCGACCTCGGGGTCGGTGTCGATCCACAGCTGGCACATGCCGGGGCCGAGCGGGCCGTCGCGGTAGACGCTCGGCGGGACGATGCGCCACCCGGTGGCCGCCGACACCTCGAACGCGGCGACCTCGCGGGCGGCCAGGGTGCCGTCGGGGAAGTCCCACAGCGGGCGCTCGCCGCGCACCGGTTTGTACACGCACTCGGCGGTGATGCCGTCCAGGCGGATCGTGCAGTAGAGCGTCATGTTGGTCGCCTCGACGAGGCGGCCGGCGACCTCCAGCGTGCCCTCGCGCAGCAGGCGCAGGGCCGTGGCGTCATCGAGTCCCGAGGCACCGGGGATGCTGCTGAGCCGGGGGTCGCTCTCTGCACTCACGTACGGTCCCCCCGGTGGCCGTTGAGACGTACGCAAATGTGCCCGTCGGCGTCCAGGGGCTGTGCGCACAGGGGGCAGGGGGGACGGCCGGCGGCGACGATCTCCAGGGCCCGCTGGGTGAAGGCCCGCGCCGCCGCGGCGCTGATGTGCACCCGCAGCACGGCCGAGTCCGGCCGGTCGGGGATGATCTCCTCTTCCTCCGCGTCCTCCTCGCCGGTCAGCTCCTGCGCCTCGATGACGACCTGGGCGCTCTCGGGGTCCCAGGCGAGGGCCATGGTGCCCACGCGGAAGTCCTCGTCGATGGGCGGCTCCAGCGGCGCGCGGTCCGCCAGTTCGACCGGGGCCATGGCGGGGACCGGGGCGGTGCCGCCACTGCGGCGCAGCACCTCGTCGAGCAACTCGTCCAGCCGGTCCGCCAGGACCGCTACCTGGAACTTCTCCAAGCCGACGGTCGTGACACGCCCTTGACCGCGTGCTTGCAGAAAGAAGGTACGTGACCCCGGTTGCCCTACGGCACCGGCCACGAACCTCTCTGGCGGATCGTAGTCGAAGACCGGCATAGCCCGACCTTACGTGGTCCCGGCTCCGCCGCCGACAGCGGCGTCGCTCTCGGATGGGTTTTCTCCCCCGTCCGGCCGCTCCGAATCCTCGGGCTCCGGCGGCGGCGGGAGGAGGTTCTCCACCCCGCCGCCCACGTCGTTCACTCTGAGTACGAACGGCCGGAGCGCGGTGTAACGGATCACGGTGAGCGACGCGGGGTCGGCGGTGACGCGCTGGAACTGGTCGAGGTGGCTGCCGAGCGCGTCCGCCACGATGGCCTTGATGACGTCGCCGTGGCTGCACACGGCGTACACGGCCTTGTCGCCGAGCTTGGCGTTCCAGTGGCGCACCGCGGCGACCGCGCGGCGCTGCACTCCGGCCAGCGACTCGCCGCCGGGGAACACGGCGGCGCTCGGGTGGTACTGCACCACGCGCCACATCGGGTCCTCGGCCAGCTCCTTCAGCGGGCGGCCCGTCCACTCGCCGTACCCGCACTCGCCGAAGCGGTCGTCGGTCTCCAGGGTGAGCCCGTCGCGGCCGGCGAGCACCGCGGCGGCGGTCTCCTGGCAGCGTTCGAGCGGGCTGGAGACCACGGCGTCGAGCCGCAGCGGCGCCAGGCGGGCGGCCACGGCCTCGGCCTGGGCGCGGCCCTGCTCGCTGAGGTGGACGCCCGGCGTCCAGCCCACGAGCACCTGGCCGGTCATCTCGGTCAGGCCATGCCGCACCAGTAGCAATGTGGTCACAACGCAAGCTTATTGGGCCGTGATCACTCCCAGCGACAGCAGGGTCAGCAGGAAGGCCCCGGCGAACACCCGGTAGGTCACGAAGATCATCATGGAGTGCCTGGTGACGTAGCGGAGCAGCCACGCGATGGAGGCGTACCCGACGGCGAACGACACCGCGGTCGCGATGACGGTGGCCACGAGTCCCGGGCCGCCGCCCTTGCCGACGTCGCGCAGCTCGAACACGCCGGACAGCACCACCGCGGGGACCGACAGCAGGAACGAGTAGCGGGCGGCGGCCTCGCGGGTGAAGCCGAGGAACAGGCCGCCGGTGATGGTGGAGCCCGAGCGGGAGGCGCCCGGCACCAGGGCCAGCGCCTGGAAGCCGCCGATGATCAGCCCGTCGCGCATGGTCAGGTCGCCGAGGCCGGCGCGCTGCCGTCCCATCTGCTCGGCGAGCAGCAGCAACAGCCCGAACACGATCAGGACGGTGGCGTTGATCCACAGGTTGCGCGCCGGGCCTTCGATCGCGCCCTGGAACACCAGGCCGAGGACGGCGAGGGGGATCGTGCCGAGGCCGATGTACCACCCCATGCGGGCGTCCGTCTCGCCGCGCAGGGCGGGGGTCCACAGGCTGCGCAGCCACGTCCAGAAGATGCGGGTGATGTCGCGCCAGAAGTACAGCAGGACGGCCAGCATGGTGCCGAGCTGGATCACCGCGGTGAACGCGGCCCCCGGGTCGGCCCAGCCGAACAGCTTGGGCACGATGAGCAGGTGCGCGGAACTGGAGATCGGCAGGAACTCGGTCAGCCCCTGCACCACTCCCAGCACGATCGCTTGCAGTGCGTCCATGGTGCGCGCCAGCCTAGGGCAGCCCTCCCCCGCGCCGTGGCACGGCCCCGGCGGGAGCCGCGCGGCCGGGCGGCGCACCGGCGGGAGGGCGCGCCGTCCGGCCGGTCACCGAGCACGGCATACCCGTACCGGGGCATCGCGGGAGCCGGGAGGGGGTGACACGGTAACCTGGCCCGATCATGGATCAGCGATTGGTCGGGCGTAGCGGTCTGTCGGTGTCCCGGCTGGGGCTGGGCACCATGACCTGGGGCCGGGACACCTCCCCGGAGGAGGCCGCCGCCCAGCTCGTCGCGTTCGCCGACGCCGGGGGCACCCTCGTCGACACCGCCGACGTGTACGCCGGGGGCGACGCCGAGCGTGTGCTCGGGCGCCTGCTGCGCGAGTCGGTGCCGCGCTCACAGATCGTCGTCGCCACCAAGGCCGTGCTCACCCCGCACGGCCCGCGCTCGCGCGACGCCTCGCGCCGCGGCCTCATCGCCGCGCTGGACGCCTCGCTGGACCGCCTCGGCGTGGACGAGGTCGACCTGTGGCAGCTGCACGCCTTCGACTGCGAGGTGCCGCTGGAGGAGACGCTGGCGGCGGTGGACACCGCGGTGTCCTCGGGGCGCGCGGTGTACGCCGGGGTGTGCAACTACTCGGCGTGGCAGCTCGCGGCGGCCGGGGTCTGGCAGCGGGCGGTGCCGGGGCGCACGCCCATCGTGTCGGCGCAGGTCGAGTACTCCCTGCTCGCCAGGGACGCCGAGCGCGAGGTGCTCGCCGCCGCCGAGCACGTGGGCGCGGGGGTGCTGGCCTGGTCGCCGCTCGGGCGGGGCGTGCTGACCGGCAAGTACCGCACGGGCATCCCCGCCGACTCCCGGGCCGCCACGCCGCACTTCGCCGACTTCGTGCTGCCCTACCTCGACGAGCGGTCCCGGCGGGTGGTGGAGTCGGTCACCACGGCCGCCGAGGGGCTGGCGGTGTCGCCGCTGGCCGTCGCGCTGTCGTGGGTCCGCGACCAGCCCGGCGTCGCGGCGGCCATCGTGGGGGCACGCACGCACGCGCAGCTCAAGGGGGTGCTCCTGGCCGAGGAGCTCACCCTGCCGATGGAGATCCGCGAGGCGCTCGACGACGTCTCGGCGATTGATTGAGCGGCCCGCTTGATCCGGCCGCCCCGGAAACGTGCCGCGGGAAAACCGGGAAAGCGGCGTTATCCGGAGGAGCGCCGCCATTCGCCGCCAGGCCCCGGCCATTCGGCGGACCGCAGGTGGAGACCGCCCGGTGGGGACATTACGCGGGGGGAAGGTCCCGAATGAGCCGCCCGCCGAACAGGAATCTCGCTCGCGTATCACTAGTCGGTACCGAATCGCTCTTTTTCGGAGAATGACCGGCGCCGTGCCACACGATTGTTATGGGAGGCTCGGGAGGGGAGCCCGCGCCTTCCGGGATACGTGGAAACGATGGAGGGGAACGATGCGCAAGGGCACGACCGCCCTTTCGGCGGGAGCGCTGACGCTGGCTCTGAGTGGAGGGGTGGCACTGCTGGTCACGGCGCCGGCGTACGCGTCCGCGCCGCGGGTGGCGGGCTGTGATCGCGGCGGCGGGCCGCTGTCCGTGCTCGGCGGGGGACCGTGCGACCTGACCGGGCCCGCCGGCGGCCCGGTGGGCGACCTCGTGGGCGGCGGGCTGGACCCGATCACCGACACTCTGGACGACCTCGCCGAGGACGCGAACCACGTCCTGGACGACCTCGGCGACACCGCCGAGAACGTCCTCGGCGGCAAGCCCTCGCACCCGCCGGAGTCGCACGGCAATCGGTCGCCGCGGTCCGAGGAGGACCGCGGGAAGCCCTCGGACCCGCCGGGCGCGGGCTCGCGCGGCACCCCCACGCCGGAGACCTACGCCGAGCAGGAGGCCGATCCCGTCGCCGACGACGAGGCGGACGCCCCGCCCTCCGAGGACGATCTGCTGGGCCTTCCGGTCGGCAGCGGGTGCCTGCCGCCGGCCGTCCCGGGCGACTGCGAGGAGGTGACGGTCACTCCGGCCCCCTCGCGGCCCGCCGGACGGGACCGTTCCACACCCACGCCGTCGCCCACCCCCCGGCCCTCTTCCGCGGGAGGGGGCGAGGCGTCGCCGCCCGCCGGGCCGGAGGCCACCCCGGCCCCCGGGTTCCACGGCACGGGCGGGCACGGCGGCGACATGGAGCGCGCCAATCCGGTGGACCCGTCGCCGCCGGCCGCCGACATCGACGCGCCGCCGCTCGCCCCGCTGTGGCCGGGCCAGCCCCTGCCGGAGCTGACCGAGCCCCTCGCGGCCCGGCCGGTGGTGCCGAGCAGGTCCGACGACGCCGTGGGGACCGTCCTCACCGCCGTCCTGCTGGGGTCGGCGATCCTTGCCGCCCGCATCGTGCACACCCGCCAGGCCCGCCGGGGCGACACCGACCCCGCGCCCACGATGCCGTTGCAGGGCCTGCACCGGCCGCCGGACGCCGGACGGCACCGCCTGGCCTGAGAAAGACCGATGCGCCGCACTCGCGAGGGAGTGCGGCGCATCGTCACGTGAGACGGGAAGGGGCGGCGCTCAGCCGCCCATGGCGTGCACGCCGCCGTCGACGTGGACGATCTCGCCGGTGGTGGCGGGGAACCAGTCGGACAGCAGGGCGACGCACGCCTTGGCGGTGGGCAGCGGGTCGGCGAGGTTCCAGCCCATGGGGGCCTTGGCCGGCCAGGTGTCCTCGAACTCGGCGAAGCCGGGGATGCTCCGGGCCGCCAGCGTGCGCAGCGGGCCCGCGGCCACGAGGTTCACCCGGATGCCGTGCTTGCCGAGGTCGCGGGCCAGGTAGCGCGAGCAGGACTCGAGGCCCGCCTTGGCGACGCCCATCCAGTCGTAGACCGGCCACGCCTTGGTGGCGTCGAAGTCCAGGCCGACGACCGAGCCGCCGTCCTTCATCAGCGGCAGGCAGGCCACCGCGAGTGACTTGAAGGAGAAGGTGGAGACGTGGACGGCGGTGGCGACGTCGTCCCAGGTGGTGTTGAGGAAGTTGCCGCCGAGCGCGGTCTGCGGCGCGAAGCCGATGGAGTGGAGCACGCCGTCCAGCCCGCCGAGGTGCTCGCCCACCCGGTCCGCCAGGGTGTCGAGGTGGTCGGTGTTCTGCACGTCCAGCTCGATGACCGGCGGCGGCTCGGGCAGGCGCTGGGCGACCCGCTCGACCAGGCTGAGCCGGCCGAAACCGGTCAGCACGATCTGGGCGCCCTCCTGCTGGGCCAGCTTCGCCACGGAGAACGCGATCGAGGAGTCGGTCAGCACACCGCTGACCAGGATGCGCTTGCCGTCGAGGATTCCCATTGTCAGTGCCCCATCCCAAGGCCGCCGTCCACCGGAACGACCGCCCCGGTGACGTACGCGGCGTCGTCGCTCGCCAGGAACTTGACCACCCGCGCGATGTCGGCCGCGGTCGCGGCCCGGCCGAGCGGGACGTTCTTGAGTATCGCCTGCTGCTGCTCCGGCTCCAGGGCCGCCGTCATGTCGGTCTCGACGAAGCCGGGGGCCACGACGTTCACCGTGATGCCGCGCGAGCCGAACTCGCGGGCCAGGGACCGGGCGAAGCCGATCATGCCGGCCTTGGACGCGGCGTAGTTGCTCTGTCCGGCCTGGCCGGACAGCGCGACCACCGAGGAGACGAAGATGATCCGGCCGCGCCGCATGCGCAGCATGCCCCGGCACGCCCGTTTGGCCACGCGGTAGGAGCCGGTGAGGTTGGTGTCGACGACGTCGGTGAACGTCTCTTCCTTCATCAGCGGCAGCAGCGTGTCCCGGGTGACGCCAGCGTTGGCGATCACGACCTCGACGGGCCCGTGCTCGGCCTCGGCCTTGGAGAAGGCGAGGTCCACGTCCTCGGCGCTGGTGACGTCGCACTTGACGCCGAAGAGCCCCTCGGGGGGCTCCCCCGAGCGGTAGGTGACGGCCACGGCGTCGCCGGCCGCGGCCAGCTCACGGGCTATCGAGAGGCCGATGCCGCGGTTGCCGCCGGTTACGAGTACTGATCGAGCCATGACACCGACGCTATCTCCTACTCGCAGGTAAACCCTTATCCGCGCCGTACAAGATCACAGGGCTAGGATCGTGGACATGCGCCAGATCGATCCGGACTTCCTCGCCCTGCCGCTGCGGCAACTGGCCGACGCCGCCCTTCAGCGCGCCCGTGACCTCGGCGCCGAGCACGCCGACTTCCGGCTGGAACGGGTGCGGGGGGAGACGCTGAGCCTGTTCGACGCCCGCCTGGAGGGGTCCATCGACGCCGACGACCTCGGGTACGCCGTGCGCGTCATCCGGGACGGCACCTGGGGGTTCGCCGCGGGCATCGAGCTGACCCCCGAGGCCGCCGCCGCCGTCGCCGAGCAGGCCGTCGAGGTGGCCAAGGTCGCGGCGCCGGTCAACCGCGAGCCGGTGGAGCTGGCGGCCGAGCCGGTGCACGCGGGCGTCACCTGGGTGTCCTCCTACGAGATCGACCCGTTCGAGGTCCCGCTCAAGCAGAAGACCGCCCTGATGGCCGACTGGTCGGCGGGCCTGCTGAAGGACCCCCGGGTCGACCACGTCTCGGCGTCGCTCATGGCGGTCAAGGAGCAGAAGTTCTACGCCGACACCGCCGGGACCGAGGCCACGCAGCAGCGGGTGCGCATCCACCCGGTGATGACGGCGATGCAGGCGGCCGGCGGGCGCTTCGACGACATGCGCACGCTCGCCCCGCCCGCCGGGCGCGGCTACGAATACCTCACGGGCACCGGCTGGGACTTCGTGTCCGAGGTCGCGCTGCTGCCCGAGCTGCTCGAGGAGAAGCTCAAGGCGCCGTCGGTGGTGGCCGGGAAGTACGACCTGGTGATCCACCCCTCCAACCTCTGGCTCACCATCCACGAGTCCATCGGGCACGCCACCGAGCTCGACCGCGCGCTCGGGTACGAGGCGGCGTACGCGGGCACCAGCTTCGCCACGTTCGACAAGCTCGGCGTCCTGGAGTACGGCTCGCCGATCATGAACGTCACCGGGGACCGCACCGCCGAGCACGCCCTCGCCTCGGTGGGCTACGACGACGAGGGCGTGTCCACCCGGCAGTTCGACATCGTTCGCGAGGGCAGGCTGGTGGGCTACCAGCTCGACCGGCGGATGGCCCTGCTGATGGGGCTCGGCCCGTCCAACGGCTGCGCCTTCGCCGACTCCCCCGGGCACGTGCCGCTGCAGCGCATGGCCAACGTCTCGCTGGTGCCGCCCCTGGACGGCCCGAGCACCGACGAGCTGATCGGGCGGGTGGAGCGCGGCATCTACATCATGGGCGACAAGAGCTGGTCCATCGACATGCAGCGCTACAACTTCCAGTTCACCGGCCAGCGGTTCTACCTCATCGAGAACGGCCGGCTCACCGGGCAGGTGCGCGACGTCGCCTACCAGGCCACCACCACCGAGTTCTGGCGGTCCATGGAGGCGGTCGGCGGCCCGCAGACGTACTACCTCGGCGGGGCCTTCAACTGCGGCAAGGGGCAGCCGGGGCAGGTGGCGCCGGTCAGCCACGGCAGCCCGTCCGCGCTGTTCCGCGGGGTCAAGGTACTCAACACCGTTCAGGAGGGTGGAAAGTGACTCCTCAGGAGACCGTCGAGCGGGCCCTGGCGCTCAGCAGGGCCGACGACTGCGTCGTGATCGTCGACGAGGGGTCCACCGCGAACCTCCGCTTCGCCGGGAACACCCTGACCACCAACGGCGTGAGCCGCTCGTCCCGGCTCACGGTGATCTCGATCACCGGTCAGGGCGTCGGCGTGGTGTCGCGGTCGGCGGTGCGGCCCGACCAGTTGGCCGACGTGGTGACCGCCGCCGACCTCGCCTCGCACGAGGCGCCGCCGTCGGAGGACGCCCGCGCGCTGGTGCCGGGCGGGCAGTCCGCCGACTGGGAGCGGCCGGCCGAGCCGACGTCCATCGGGGTGTTCCGCTCGTTCGCCCCGGCGCTCGGCGAGGTCTTCGCCGGGGCGGAGACGGCCAACCGCAGGCTGTACGGCTTCGCCGAGCACCTGCTGACCACGACCTTCATGGGCACCTCCGCCGGGGTGCGGCTGCGGCACGACCAGCCGACCGGCCGCTTCGAGATCAACGCCAAGTCGCCGGACATGTCCCGCTCGGCGTGGACCGGCGTCGCCACCCGCGACTTCACCGACGTGGACGTCGCGGCGCTGGACGCCACGCTGGCGACGCGTCTCGACTGGGCCAAGCGGCGGATCGACCTGCCGCCCGGGCGGTACGAGACGGTCATCCCGCCGTCCGCCGTGGCCGACCTGATGATCTACCTGTACTGGTCGGCGGGCGCCAGGGACGCGGCGGACGGCCGCACGGTCTTCTCCAAGGGGGAAAGCGGCACCCGCGTCGGGGAGTCGCTGTCGGGCTCGCCGATCCGGCTGTACAGCGATCCGGCCGCGCCGGGCATCGAGTGTCCGCCGTTCGTACTCGCGCACGCGGGCGGGCGCGACAACTCGGTCTTCGACAACGGGCTGCCGCTGGCCAGTACCGACTGGGTCAGGGACGGCACGCTGACGGCGCTGATCCAGACCCGCCACTCCGCCGAGCTGACCGGGCTGCCGGTCACCCCGCAGATCGACAACCTGATCATGTCCGGGCCGGCGGGCGGGCGTACCCCCGAGGAGATGGTGGCGGGTACCGAGCGGGGCCTGCTGCTCACCTGCCTGTGGTACATCCGCGAGGTGGACCCGCAGTCGCTGCTGCTCACCGGGCTGACCCGGGACGGGGTGTACCTCGTGGAGCGCGGCGAGATCGTGGGCGAGGTCAACAACTTCCGGTTCAACGAGAGCCCGGTCGACCTCCTCGGGCGGATGACCGAGATCGGGGCCGAGGAGCAGACGCTGCCCCGGGAGTGGAACGACTACTTCACCCGGTCGATCATGCCGGCCGTCCGGGTGCCGGACTTCAACATGTCGACGGTCAGCCAGGCCAACTGAATCTTTCGCAATTGGCCGGATCGTCCGCCGGTGCCGGGCCGGCCGGCACCGGCGGCGGCGGTCAGGAGTCCTCCAGGCGGAAGCCGACCTTCATCCCCACCTGGAAGTGACCGATCTCGCCGTCCTGGATGTGGCCGCGGACCTCGGTGACCTCGAACCAGTCCAGGTGGCGCAGGGTCTCGGCGGCGCGGCGGATCCCGTTGCGGATCGCGTGGTCCATGCTCTCCGAGGACGTGCCGACGATCTCGGTCACGCGGTAGGTGCGGTCGGTCATCCTGTGCTCCTTCACATGGCTGGGCCAGCCTTGATCGTATGCCGCGGGAAGCCGTGCGGGCGCCTCCCGCCCCGGCGCGGCGTGGGGCTACCGTGGATGGTGTGAAGGTCAGGCCCGGCCGCAAGGTCGTACACCAGGTCACCGACGCCCAGCCGTCCCTGTCGGCCGACATCGGGCGGCGGGAGAAGCGGTACTTCATCCAGATGGGCATCCGCACCCTGTGTCTCATCCTGGCCGTCGTGCTGAACGTACCCTGGCCGATCCGGTTGGTTTTCGTGGCCGCAGCGGTCTTCCTGCCCTATTTCGCGGTGATCGGCGCCAACCAGCCGAGCCGTGGGATGAGCTCGGGCTTTGACGCGGAGAAACCTAACCAAACCGAGATACCACGCCACCGACGCGAGATCGGGTCGTGACTAACTCTTGACGCAACCCATGGGTTGTAGGTGTACGCTTTAAGCAAGCGCTCTGGTCCCCCGTCGGAGCGCTCGTGCCGGCGTTCCGGGCCCCCGTCGGAACGCCGATGAAGCGACGCCGGGTGGTTTGCCCCCGTAACCACCCGGCGTCGCCCATTCCCAGACATTTATCCTCCCCCACCCCACCCCTCCCGCCGTGCCCACCTCCGGCCGCCCCCCACCCCCACCGCCGTGTCCACATCCGGCCACTCCCACCCCCGCCCCAACCCCC
>NZ_JBHSRF010000113.1:0-22424 GCF_042658925.1 Sphaerisporangium aureirubrum | reverse complement strand
ATGCCGGTGGGGGGGGGTGCGGCGGCGGTGCCGGTGGTGGGGGCGCAGGCGGAGAGGGCGAATAGGGCGCCGGTCAGGGGGATCAGTGTCCAGCGCGTCATCTGAGGGTCTCTTTCGGTGGAGGGAAAGGACACTTTGACTACCGGTTCCGGGGGCGGGGGGTTCCCGTCAGGGCGGCTGTTTTTGTCGCGACGGTCGTCAGAAGGGCGGCGAAGGCGGCCAAGGGGAGGTGGAGGAGGCGGGTGAGCAGGTCGGGGGGAGGGTGGAGGGGGGACGCCGCGGCGGTCGCGGCGAAGAAGGCCACGGTGATGGCGATCTTCAGAGGGGACACCAGGGTCGTCGTGTCCAGGCAGCCGCAGGGGACGCGGCCTCGTTCGCGCAGGAGGACGGTGAGGTAGGCGGCCAGGGCGGCATGCCAGGTGGCCGCGGCCAGCCAGGCGTAGCGGGTGACGGTCTGGTCGCCTGCCAGCCATGCGGTGATCGCGGCAAGGCCGATCAAGGGGTCGGCCAGTACCGCGACGCGGATCATCCAGGGGGGTAGCAGGCCGTGCCCGCGGAGGGTTCGGTCTCCGCGGGCCAGGTGACGCACGCCTGCCACGACCAGGAGCACGGCTCCGGCCAGGGCCAGGTCGGTGAGCAGGGTCATCGTTCAGCCTGTGAGGCCGGTCAGGAGGAGGACCACCAGGGAGAGCAGGAAGCCCGCGGCGCAGAGGCGGCCCACCCAGGTGAGGTGGCGGAGCAGGTTCCGGTCCCAGGCCTTGGGGTCTCCGCTCAGGGAGCGGGTGAGTGGCATCAGGATCCTGCCCAGGCCGAAGCCCAGGCCGACCAGGACGCCGGGGAGGATGCCGCCTACCAGGACGACGACCAGGACCAGGGCGTGGGGGAGGGCGGTGGGGGAGAAGGTGCGGACGCCGGTGCCCATTTCGAAGCCGAACTGGAACGGGCCTTCGAACTGGCTACGCGGGATGATCTCCTGGGGGACCAGCCTGCGGTTCTGGATCAGCTGGAGTGGCTTGCCCGCCAGCTCGAACACCATGATCACCGCGATGACCGGGGCGAGGATCCAGAGCCTGACGATCTCCGGTGCCACCGAGACGAGGCCTCCGAGGGCCCCGACGACCGTTCCCGAGACCAGGGCGCCTACGACGAGGCCGGTCGAGAAGGCCGCCAACTGTCCCCGCCAGACCGACGAGGTGAGCAGATCCGCCGAGTTGAGGCTTCAAACGGATCCGGAGAGGGAGAAGCCGGCGGTGATGCCCAGCATTATCCAGGCGAGCAGGTCGAACCTGCCCGTCCATACCTGGCTCGTCGCGGCCAGCGCCAGGGCGGCGAGGAGCAGGCCCGTCGCCACCCGGGGAGCGGTGAGTACGCGTGCGCCCATCAGGGGTTCGCGCGGGAGCAGATGTAGAACGTGGTGCCGGAGCCGTAGACGGTGAAGGTGCCGTCGGCGCAGCGGTACGGCGTTCCGCTGTACGTCCAGCGCCAGGCGTTCCTCTTGGTGACGCCGCCCTCGCCGCAGGCCTTGACCGGCGTGTAGTACGAGTAGGAGTTGCCGTCGGTGCGGAACCAGCCGTCGCCGCCGCAGTAGCCGCTGGAGTACGGCGCGCCCACGCACACCGTCTGGGTGGTGCCGTCCCGGTAGCCGGCCCAGTTGTTGTATCCGGGGTCGCCGCAGTTGCCCCACTCGTTCCCGACGGTCGCCGAGGCGCCCTTGATGCGCGCCGGAGGCAGGGCCCCGACCACGTTCAGGGCGAGCGCGCCGCCGAGCACGCCGACCGACTTGAACATCGTCCGCCGGGACACCCTCGGCCATGCCATACGGCGTGGCCGTGGGGACTGCCCGGTCTCCTCGTCCACCGATGGGACGTCGGCCCAGTAGTCGCTGGCATTGACGGTCATGCTGGTCACCTCACGTTCGAAGATTCGGACATGTCCACGCCGAGCAGCCGATCCAGGTCCGCGTCGGAGCCCACCACGCGGCGCCACTCCTCGGTTCCGTCCGGGGCGTACTTGACGAGCGACGGCGTCGCGCCGACCGCCACCGAGCCCAGCAGGTCCGCGTCGACGACGGCCCGGACGTGGTCCGCGCCCGCGACCCACGCCGCGCAGGCCGCGCTCGCGCTCAGCGTCGTCAGGTGCCCTTGGAGCAGACCGGACGGGATGGCGGCCAGGTGCGCGGCGCGCTCCCGGCAGCTCTGGCACTGCTCGGAGACCACGAGGACGAAGGTGGGGTCGTCGTCGGGGGATTCGAACCGGGCCATCCGGCGGACGCCGGTCGCGCCGGGGACGGGGGTGGCGAGCACCGCTCGCTGTAGCTCGCGCACGGTCTTGAGCAGGGCGGAGATCGCGAACAGCGCGAGCACCATGCCGAGGAAGGCGAACACGGCCAGGGAGTTGACGACGTTCTGCATGGCCGTCAGTTCAGCCGGCACTTGATGGAGTCGACGACGGCCGCGAAGCGCGGGTCGTCGGCCTGCCGGGCGACGAGGGTCGTGGTCGTCGTGTCGTTGACGACGATGGCCGATCGGAGCACCCGCCCGTCCGCGCGCGTCTCGTCGACCTTCCACAGCGCGCCGCCCCGGACCCGCTTGCCGGTGCCGCCGGGCGCGGGCATCTCCGCCACCGGGTTCACCTGGACCGAGCACACCCCGTCCAGGGTGTTGAAGGCGAGCATGCTGGAGAGCCGGACGCGGGAGCCGAGCCGCGGCGCCAGCACGACCCCCTCCGGGGCGTCCCGGATGTCGAAGACGGACAGCTGGCCCATGAACACCTCGAAGGGCACGTTCAGCCCCGGGACGAAGGTGTAGATCTCGTGGTGCGGGCCGATCCACAACATCGTCGTGCCGCCGCTCTCCGCGTCCTCGTGGGAGATCAGCCGGGCTCCGTTCCAGGAGACCTCGCGGACGGTGAATCGGTCGAACTCCCCAAGATGACGCGCGATCAGCTCGCGCGCCCCCGCGGCTCCGGTGTGGAGGCGGAAGGCACCGTCGTCGCCGTAGGCCCACAGCATGTAGCTCCAGCCCATGGTGAACGGTTGGGGACTGCCGTCGACGGTCAGTTTCCGGCCGTCGGGGGTTCGTGCTGACATGGCACCACTCCTAATGATCCGGGGTTCCCTGCCCCAGAGTCATCGATCGGTCCCCACGATCGCCACACAGCCGCCACACGCGCGCCACACCGCCGGGTGTCAGAGGCTTCGGTCCTCCATCAGGATCCGGTTGTGCAGGCTCGTCAGCGTCTGCGAAGGGCCGACGCCGATCCGCTCCACCAGGGCGGATCGGCACTCGTGGTAGGCGAGCAGCGCGTCGGCCCGCCGCCCGCTCCTGTGCAGGGCCACCATCAGCTGGGCCCTCAGGTCCTCCCGCAGCGGGGCCAGGGTGACCGCGATCCGCAGCTGGTCGATGGCCTCCTCGTACGCGCCGAGCCGGATGCACCCGCCCGCGAAGTCGCTCACCGAGGCCAGGCGGCGCTCGTTGAGCTGGGTCGCGGCGTTCCGCAGCGCCTCGGAGCTGTCGGCCAGGTCCTGGAGCGCCGATCCGCGCCACAGGTCCAGCGCGTCCCTGAGCATCTGCACGACCACCGCGTCGTCCCGCGCGCTCAGGGCCATCGCGGCCCCCGACCGCATCGCCTCGAAGGCGGACAGGTCGAGCCGGTCGGCGACGTCCGTCACCCGGTATCCGCCCGGCACGGTCTCGATGGACACGCCGGAGCAGGCCAGGCCTTTGCGTAGTTCCGCGACGTACGTCTGCAGGTTCCGCCGCGCGGACGGCGGGGAGTCCTCACCCCAGAGGGCGGCGATGCAGCGGTCGGTGGAGACCGCGTGCGGCGAGTCGAGCAGGAGCAGGGCGAGTAGCTGGCGGTGCTTGATCCGGGTCACGGCGAGCAGCGTGCCGTCCGGCTGATGGATCTCGAAGTGCCCGAGCAGGAGAAATCTCATTGGAAACTCCAGCCGACCATAGTTGGTTGGTTAACCAAACAAATTCATCTCAAAGATGATCAGCCCCCTGACCCGGCCCCCGTGGTGGCGCGGGGACCCGGAGCCGCAGCGAGGGCATGCCCGCGGCCCTCCAGGCCTGGAAGCCGCCGATCACGTCCGTCGCGTGCGCCAGCCCGATCCGCCGCAGCACGGCCGCGGCCAGGCTGGAGGAGTAGCCCTGGTCGCACAGGACGATCCACCGGACGGCCGGTGACGTCGCCTCCGGGATCCGCGCCTCACACAGCGGGTCGAGCCGCCATTCCAGCTGGTTGCGCTCGACCACGACGGCGCCGGGGACCTCGCCGTCGCGGCGGCGCTGGGACTCCGGCCGGGTGTCCACGAGGTACGCGCCCGACGAGACGGCGGCCCAGGCCTCCCGGGGTGTGAGGCGGCGCAGACCCTTCCGGGCCGTTTCCAGGTACTCGTCGATGCCCACGGAACCCCCTGAGGAGATGCGGAGACGGACGGGAATCGAACCCGCCGCGCCGAGATCCTCGGCGCCACCGGTTTTGAAGACCAGGAGGGCCACCAGGCACCTGCACGTCTCCATCGGGAACCGTACCAAAGATCCCGATCTTCTTTCACCTGGCAATTTCCGCGCATATCGCGATATGTATCTCAATCGACTTGATTAAGACCTATTGCCGTATCTCACGGAGTGACTTGTCCTTTCGCCGGGTGACGCCCATCCGGTCGAGGTGTTCGAGCAGCGGGATGACGACCCGGCGCGTCGTCCCCAGCGCCACCCGCGCGTCCGCCGCCGTGAACGGCTGGGGCAACCCGGCGAGGATGCGGGCCGCCGCCTCCACGGCTCCGGGCGGCAGGACGACGCCGGGTGCCACGCGCAGCAGCTCCTCGGCCGCCTCCGCCACCGCCAGCGAACGCGCGTCCAGGCCGAGCTCCGCCAGCCGGGCCGTGTCCGGCGCCGCGAACGGATCGGCGGCCCAGTCGCGCCGCAGCTCCCCGATCCCGGGGGCGAGCGCGGGCGCCGCCGCCAATAGCCGCCCGCGCACCCGCCGCAGCGAGGTGCCCTCGGACAGGGCGTCCACCAGCGAACGCTCCGGCAGGCCGAGCGCCTGCCGGGCCGTCTCCGCGGCCATCCCCGGATCCTGCGGATTCTGTACGCCGTGCGCGGTCACGATCTCCACCAGCCGAGCCCGCAGCGCCGCCCAGTGCGCGGGATCGGCCACCCACTCTCCCGCGACGGGATCGGCCGTCACCGGCGCTCCCATGGCGGCCAGCTCGTCGCGCCTGGCCAGACCGCGCCGCCGCAGCTCGGCCGTCCCGTCGGGAGACCCGCGCAGGTCCCCGAGCTCGGCCGCACGTGCCTTCGCCGCTCCCCGGCGGCGCAGCTCCGGAGGCCGCACGTCGAGGACAGTCGCCCGCCACACGCGGCGGCTGCCCGGGTCCCGCAGCAACGCCCGGTCGCCGATGCGCAGCGGGAGCCCCCGGGCCGGTGTCACCCGTGCCGTGTCGTCGCCGAGCGGCCGTGCCCGCGCGGGTTCCGCCGCCGTCCCGATGTGCCAGATCACGTGCTCGGGAGGGTGGCCCTCGCCGGAGAACCGGATGTCGGCCACCGGCACGTCGAGCCATCTGCCCGGCGTCACCAGCGCGTCCCCGCGCCGGGGCCGGCCGCCGCCGCGCAGGTTCACCGCGACCCTGGCCGGGCCGCCGACCTCGGCCCGGGGCCGCTGGAGGCTGTGCAGCCCCCGGACGCGCACGTCGTCCGCGCCGGCCCGCAGCCGGTCCCCGACCCTGATCGTGCCCGCGCCGAGCGTCCCGGTGACCACCGTCCCTCGCCCCTCGACGGTGAAGACCCGGTCGATCCACAGGCGCACGTCCGCGTCCGGCGAGGGCTCGGGCGGCGCGAGGGCCGCCAGCATCCCGCGCAGTTCCGGCAGCCCGCGCCCGGTGACCGCGCTGACCGCGACCATCGGGACGTCCGCCATGCTGGTGCCGCCGAGCCGTTCCCGGCAGCCCGCCATGACCGGCGCGGGGTCCGCGAGGTCGGCGCGGGTGACCGCGAGCACGCCGCACGAGATGCCGAGCGCGTCGATGATGTCCAGGTGTTCCTGGGACTGGACGGCCCACCCCGCGTCGGCGGCGACCACGAACAGCACCGCCGGCGCCGGGCCGACCCCGGCCAGCATGTTGCCGATGAACCGCTCGTGGCCGGGCACGTCGACGAAGGCGAGCTCCCCGCTCCACACGAACCCGAGGTCGATGGTCAGCCCGCGCCGCCGCTCCTCCTCCCACCGGTCGGGCTCCATCCCGGTCAGCGCCCGCAGCAGGGCCGACTTCCCGTGATCGACGTGCCCGGCGGTCGCGATCACGAGCACGTGGCCACCACCGCGCCGAGCAGGTCCCCGTCCTGGCCGGGCGGGACGGCGCGCAGGTCGAGCAGGCAACGTCCGCCCTCCACCCGGCCGACCACCGCCGGGGTTCCCCTGCGCAGGGGCCCAGCCAGCGCGGCGTCCACGGCGACCGCCGCGCTAGGCAGCTCGACGCAGGGCGCGCCCCCGCCGCCGACCGCGGCCCCGGTGTCCACGGCCTCGGCCTTCACCCCGGCCGCGGCCAGCCGTACGGCCAGCGCGCCGGCCCGGCGGCGCAGCTCGGCGGGGTCCGCGCGCAGGGCGTCGCGGGTGGGGTTGGCGGCGTGGACGAGCGTGGCTTCCAGGGCGGCCAGGGTCAGTTTGTCCACCCGCAGCGCGCGGGCCAGCGGATGTCTGCGCACGAGCTCCACCAGCCCGGCGCGTCCGAGCAGCAGGCCGCACTGGGGGCCGCCGAGCAGCTTGTCCCCGCTGGCCGTGACGAGATCGGCGCCCGCGCGCAGCCACGTCGCCGCGTCGGGTTCGTCGGGCAGCAGCGGCTCGGGTGCCAGCAGCCCGGATCCGATGTCGGCGACCAGCGGGACCTCCAGGCCCGCCAGGTCGCTCACGGACGGAGTGCCGGCGAATCCCTCGATCCGGTAGTTCGAGGGGTGGATCTTCAGCACGAAGCCGGTCTGCGGGCCGATGGCGGTGGCGTAGTCGGCCACGGACGTCCGGTTGGTGGTGCCCACCTCGCGTAATCGGGCGCCGGTGGACGCCAGCAGCTCGGGCAGGCGGAAGCCGTCGCCGATCTCGACCAGTTCCCCCCGGCTGATGACGATCTCCCGCTCCCGGGCCAGCGCGGTCGCGACCAGCACCAGCGCCGCCGCGTTGTTGTTGACCACGTGCACCGCCTCCGCGGCCGGTACGGCGCGCCCGAGCGCGGCCAGCGCCGCCCTGCCGCGCCTTCCTCTGTGGCCGGTGGCGAGATCGAACTCGACGTCGGTGGTCCCCCCGGCGATCCGGACCGCGTCCAGGGCGGCCTCCGACAGCGGCGCCCGGCCCAGGTTGGTGTGCAGGAGTACGCCGGTGGCGTTGATCACCGGGCGCGGCCCGTCGTCCGGGAGCGTCCGCAGCGCTTCGTCGTAGACGTCCGAGGGGCCTATTTCGCCGTCTCTCGCCCGTTGCTGTGCGGCGTTAACGGCGGTTTTCACCCGATCCCGGCCCATTCGCCCGACGAGCGGCGTGAAGCGGGGATCGTCCAGAACGGCATCGGTCCGGGGAATCTGACGACGCGGGTCGGTCATGACAAATCGGGATATCGCAATACCGCCCGCACGCGCAATGATTCCGATCATGCTGAGGCTGACCCAATACGCCCAAGGCGGCGGCTGCGCGTGCAAGATTCCGCCCGGTGAGCTGGAGGACGTCCTCGCGGGCCTGGGCGTCACCCCCGAGGACCCGCTCAGCGAACTCGTCGTCGGCCTCGACACCGGGGACGACGCCGCCGTCGTCCGGATTGAGGGCGGCACGGCGGTGGTGAGCACCGCCGACTTCTTCACCCCCGTCGTGGACGACCCGTTCGACTGGGGCCGCATCGCCGCCGCCAACGCGCTGTCCGACGTCTACGCCATGGGCGGCCGCCCCCTGATCGCGCTCAACCTGCTGTGCTGGCCCCGGGAGGTCCTGCCGTACGAACTCGCCCGCGAGGTCCTGCGCGGCGGCGCCGAGGTGGCCGCGCGGGCGGGATGCCATGTCGCCGGCGGCCACAGCATCACGGACCCCGAGCCCAAGTACGGCATGGCCGTCACCGGCCTGGCCGACCCCGCCCGGCTGATGCGCAACGACGGCGGCCGCCCCGGGCTGCCGCTGTCCCTGACGAAGCCGCTCGGCCTGGGTGTCCTCAACAACCGCCACAAGACGACCGGGGAGGTGTTCCCCCAGGCGATCGCCACCATGACCGAGCTCAACGCCTCCGCGAGCGAGGCGGCCGTGCGCGCGGGCGTGCGCTGCGCGACCGACGTGACGGGCTTCGGCCTGCTGGGCCACCTGTTCAAGCTGGCCAGAGCCTCCGGCGTGACGGCCGTGCTGGACCAGGCCGTGATCCCCTTCCTGGACGGCGCCCGCGAAGCCGCACGGGCCGGCTTCGTCCCCGGCGGCTCCCGCCGCAACCTCGACTGGGTGGCCGGACACCTCACGAGCACGGCCGACGAGGAGACGATGCTCCTGCTCGCCGACGCCCAGACCTCCGGAGGGCTGCTGATCGCCGGAGAGGTGCCGGGAGCGCCGGTGATAGGCGAGCTGGTACCCCGGGAGGAACACGTGATCGTCGTCAGATAGGGCGGGTCCGAGGGGTTCGGTGCGCTGGACAGGGCGCGGCCGGAGGTTCGGTGCGCCGGTGGCGGGATCTCCGGACGGCGCGGCGGGGGCGCGGCGGCCATGTGGCCGCCGTGCCGTCCTGCCGCGGTGCGGCGAGGGAGAGTCAGTCGCCGTCCTCGCCGGTGGCGAAGCGGCGAGCCTCGCGACGGCCCGCGTAGCGTTCCTTGCGGTTGGCCGCCTTGGCCCACTGCTGACGTTCCTTGACGCAGGCGGGCTTGCTGCATCCCGAGCAGCAGCTGCCGCCGAACAGGAGCGTGCTGGGGTGGCGCCACCGGCAGCGGGTTTCCGCGTCGTCCCATGCCGGCACCGGCGGCAGGTCGCAGGGACCGAAACGGTGATCGTGCTCGGGCTGTGGGTCGTGCTCGGCGTAACGCACCCTCAAGGGCTTGGTCTTGTCCGTACGGGACATCTCGTTCCTCACGGAACCGCCGCCCGTGCTCCCGGGCCTTCCGGGCGGGCGGCTAGGTTCGCCGCTTCACGGCGACACCTCCTTTGTCGTGTCCTCGGCATAGACCGGCTCCACTGGGAGTGGAAAGCCTTTCAGAATATCGGTGAGAGTTTGACCGGCACAAGAACCTCGCCGATGCCGATTCAGATCCGGCGTCGGGGCTGAATCGGTGGTCGCGTCCTTCAACGGCGGCGGGCCGCGCAGATGACGCAGGTCCTGGCGGCGGGGAGCACCATCAGGCGCTCGATGGGGATGCGCTGCCCGCATCCCGCGCAGATCCCGTAGGTCCCGTCGCGCAGCCGCTCGAAGGCGAGGTCCAGGTCGGCGAGGTGCGTCACCGCCTGCGCGAGGAGGGACTGGACGTGGGCCCGCTCGAAGGCGGTGGACGATCCCTCCGGGTCGTGCTCGTCGTCGGGCGCCGTCAGCGCCGCCGACTCGACGATCTCGTCCCGGTCGCGGCCCAGCATGGCGGCGCGGGCCGTGGTCCTCCGGCGGTCCGCGTCGAGCTGTTCCCGTATCGCCGCCCGCTCCGCGGGGGAGAGCACGGCGTCCGGACGGTGTTCGGTCATCGCGATCCTCCCCGTCTCCACCAGGTTATTCGCAGGGAAGGGACATGGTCGCGGTGGCCGTGGTGTTCCCGTCAGTCGGTGGGCACCCCGTCGAGCAGGAGGCCGAGGCGCTCGACCGTGGGGCGGGAGTCCACGTGCAGGCGGGCGACGTCGAGGCCCTCGTCGGCGAGGACGACCAGCAGGCCGCCCTTGCGGACGGCGTAGACGACCACGTAGCCGCCCGCGCAGCGGATGACCACTTCGCGCAGCTCGCCGATGCCGACCTCGTGGCCGGTGCGCTTGCCGAGCCCGAGGGTCGCGGCGGAGAGGGCGGCGAGCACCTCGGGACGCGCGCCGTCGGTGTCGGCGGTCACCAGCAGGCCGTCCACCGAGGCGACGGCGGTCTCGGTCACGCCGGTCACCCGCTCGCGCAGTGCCCGCAGCTCGGTGAGCACTTCTTCGTGGCTCATTGTCGGCCCTTCCTGTTCGTCTTCGTAACCTGGAGTGCGTGGGTGTCCGCGTCCGGTGACCGTTCTGCCGCAGCGGCGTCGTGGGATCCGTGGGTGGTGTCCGCGCGCCGGGCGTCCTCGCCCGGAGGGCGGTGTCCGGTTCAGACTTCTTCGTCGCCGGAGGGTGGGTGGATGCCGCGGAGGCCGAGCAATCGGCGCGGCAGCGACGTTTTCCCGGTGGCCGGGAGCGTCTCGACGACCTTGCTGGTCCCCGGCCGGCGCTGCGGCAGTTCCGCGCGCTCGGGGGCCGCGGGCGGTTCGGGGGCGCGCCGGCCGCGGTCCAGGGTGAGCAGGCCGTCCTCGACCATGTGGGCGATCTCGGTCAGCACCGCGAAGAGGCCCCGGCCGAGGGCGAAGGCGATGTCACGCGCCGTCCTGCGGCCGTTGGCGTGCTTCAGGATCGCGCGCCGCAGCTCGGTCGAGGAGATCACGGGCAGCGAGAACGCCGCGGTGGCGACCGGACGGCTGCGGAAGGTGAGGTTCATCGGCCGCCAGGTGGCCGTGGTCGCCAGCCGGCGGACCGTCTCGCGGACCAGCCGCTGAGGGTCGACACCCGGCTGCGCGGGCAGCGGCGGCGCCAGGTCGCCGGGACCGGCGGGGTCGAGACGGACGTCCCCGACGCCGCACAGCGCGATGGCGAACACCGCGTCGAAGACGGCGGACAGGCAGACGCTCTCCAGCCCGGCGACACCGAGGCTGCTGATCTTGACCAGCTCGTCGGCCAGGTGGCCGGTCGGCGCGCCGGCGCTGTAGGCGCGCGTCCAGTCCTCCTCGGTGATCCGGCCGGAGCGGAGCAGCAGGGACTCGGGGCCGGGGGCCGCCGGGCTGAACGCGGAGATCACCAGGCCGGAGCTGAAACGGACGTTCCCGCCGGGGCTGCCGTCGGCCTGGAGTATCCCGGAAAAGCCTTCCTGGCCGCAGCGCAGCAGAAACGGCTCGATCGGGCCCGCGCCGGCGCCGAGGGGCTCAAGGTGCCGGCCGTTCATGTTCTCCTGTCCAATGTGCGCTGCTGACCTGGGGAAATGATTCCTGAGGCCGGGAGATCGGGGGATGGTGGCAATGTCACGGGCCTATCCTGAAAGCGGAGAAGCGCAGGATTTCCGGCCTTTCCTATAGGGAGGACAGGGCGGCCGTCGAACGGCCGGGGTGCGTGCACGGGCGTGGCCATCGGCGACGACGCGTACCTCCGCCCCTTCACTATCGGCGGGCCTTAACGGTACTTTAATGCCTCCACATCCGTAAACCGACGGGATGCGTGGAAAGATCATCAAGCGGTCAAGCAGTCTGTCGGAATAACTTTCTCAGAAAGAAGTCGATGAACATCGAAACCGCCCTCAAAGAGGCCATGACCATCAACGGGGCCATCGGCGTGGCTCTCGTCGACTACGAGAGCGGCATGTCGCTCGGCTTCATCGGCGGGGGCCGTGAACTCGACGTGGAGGTCGCGGCGGCGGCGAACACCGAGGTCGTCCGGGCGAAGCTCCGTGCCCTCGCCTCGCTCAACCTCGACGAGAAGATCGAGGACATCCTGATCACGCTGGACCGCCAGTACCACATCATCCGGCTCATCCCGCACACCGGAAGCTCGCTGTTCCTCTACCTGGCCCTCGACCGCGAGCGGGCGAACCTGGCGCTCGCCCGGCACAACCTCAAGAACATCGAGCGTGGACTGGCCGCCTGAGCCAGGCCGTGGGGGGCTTGCACCGGCTGGGTGACCGTCGCGCTCAGCCGGCCGGGCCGGGGCCGCGGGCCTTCGCGCCCGCGCGACGACCCGACCCGGGGTGCCGCGCCGGATAGCCTCTGTTGTCGGTGATCGGCGGAAAGGGGCGGCGGTGGAAGAGCGGCAGCAGCTCACCCCCAAGAAGGTCAAAGCCCTTCTCGCGGACGCGGGGCTGATCCTCGCCGACGCGCGCGCTCTGCTCGACGAGCACGCCCTGGTCCGCCGGTCGGTGGACGAGGCGCTGGCCGCGCTGCGCGAGCATCTCTCCCGAGCCGAGCTGGCGGCCATCCCCGTCGGCCGCATCAAGGACGTCACCGGCGGCCGGCTGCGCATAGGCGTGCTCGAACGCGCCGGGTACGCCACCGTCCTGCAGGTCCTGGAGGCCTCGCCGTACCAACTGCAACTGCTCCCGGGGATCGGCGCGCAGACGGCGGCGCAGGTGAACGCGGCGGCGCGCCAGATCGCGCGCGCGGTCGAGCGGACCGTAGGCATCCGCATCGACGTCGAGCACCAGGACCGACGCACCGGTGACCTGGTGATCGCGCTGCACCGGCTGGTGGACGCCGGGCCCGACCTGCCCCGCGCCCTGGACGCCGCCGAGCGGCTCGCCACGCGGCTCGACGCGCTGCTGAAGGAGGCCCGGCCCGCGCGCAGCAGGCTCCGGATGTTGTTCACCGACGCGGACAGGCGCGGGCGGGCCCACGAGGCGCTGGCCTCGATGGCGAGCCTGCTCGAGGACGCGCGGGAGACCCGGCTGTTCCTGGCCCAGATGACCGCCGACCTGCTCCGGCCGCCGGTGCCGGCGTTCGAGGCCTGGGCCGACTTCGAGTTCCGCAGCCCCGAGTACTACAGCCTGCTCGCCGAGGTGGCCGCGGAGCCGGGCGCCGCCGGGCAGGGCCTGCTTCCCGACGACCTGGTCGCCAAGGTCGACGCCCAGGAACTCGACGACACGCATCGCCGGGTGTCCCTGCGCGGCTACCAGTCGTTCGGCGCCCGATTCGCCCTCGTGCAACGCCGGGTGATCCTCGGTGACGAGATGGGCCTCGGCAAGTCGATCGAGGCCATCGCCGTGCTGGCCCACCTGAAGGCGCGCGGGGACGCGCACTTCCTGGTGGTCTGCCCCACCAGCGTGTTGATCAACTGGGTGCGGGAGATCGAGTCGCGCAGCACCCTGGCCGTCTATCCCCTGTACGGGGCCACCCGCGACGCCGCCCAGGAGGAGTGGGAACGGCTCGGCGGCGTGGCGGTGGCGACCATGGACAGCCTGCACCGGCTGCGCACGTCGCCCGGTGTCGAGCTCGGCCTCCTCGTCGTCGACGAGGCGCACTACGTCAAGAACCCGCAGACGAAGCGCTCCCAGACGGTGGCCGAATGGTGCCGCCGCACCGAACGGGTGCTGTTCCTGACCGGCACGCCCATGGAGAACCGGGTGGAGGAGTTCCGCGTCCTGGTCTCCTACCTGCAGCCCGACCTGGCCGCGAGCCTGCGCACCGGCGACCTGGTCGCGGGGGCCCAGGCCTTCCGCAAGGCGGTGACGTCGGCCTACCTGCGGCGCAACCAGCAGGACGTGCTCAAGGAACTGCCCGAGCGGGTCGACGTCGACGAGTGGGTCGAGTTCAGCGGCGCCGACTTCACCGCCTACCGCGAGGCGGTCAGGGCGGGGAACTTCATGGCGATGCGGCGGGCCGCCTACGCCAGCCCCGACACCTCGGCCAAGTTGAAGCGCCTGCTCGAACTGGTGGAGGACGCGCGGGCCAACGGCCTCAAGGTCGTCGTCTTCTCCTACTTCCGCGACGTGCTCGGCGCCGTGCGGACCGCGCTGGACGGCCGGGCGCACGGGCCGATCTCCGGGGCGCTCACCGCGGCCCGCCGCCAGGAGGTGGTGGACGAGTTCTCCCGGAGCACGGGACACGCGATCCTGCTGGGCCAGATCCAGGCGGGCGGCGTCGGCCTCAACCTCCAGGCCGCGTCCGTCGTGATCATGTGCGAGCCGCAGGTCAAGCCCACCATGGAGACCCAGGCCATCGCCCGCGCGCACCGCATGGGCCAGGTGCGGACCGTGCAGGTGCACCGCCTGCTGTCGGTGGACGCCGTCGACCAGCGCATGCTCGACATCCTGAGCGCCAAGACCGAGTTGTTCGACGCGTACGCCCGGCGCAGCGACCTGGCCGAGTCCTCGGCCGACGCCATGGACGTCTCCGAGCAGGCACTGGCCCGCCAGATCGTCGAGGAGGAACAACGCCGCCTCGCCCTCACCGACTCCTGAGCCGTGGCGCTCAGCCGACCGCGGCGGCCACCGTCATCGGACCCTCAACGATGGCGGAAGCGAGACGAAGTCCTATGTGTGCTGGGGGTGCAGGGTGCGCTCGTACTCGATCTGGGGGACGGGGGTGCCGTCGCCGAAGTCGTGGTCCTGGGTGTGGCCGGAATTGGTGAAGCCGGTCTTGGTGTAGAAGCGGTGTGACTGGGGGGTGTCGCGGAGGGTCCACAGGTGGACGCGGGTGAACGCGTCGTGCCGCAGGCGGGCCAAGGTGGCGGTCATCAGAGAGGCGGCTATGCCGCTGCCCCACAGGTCAGGGTGTGCGTAGAAGCCGAAGATCTCGGCGACGTGCGGCCTGGAGGGGGACTCGCCGAAGTAGGAGTACGCGCCGGGGCGGCCGTCCATCCGGGCGAGCAGGATCGTGTCCTTGCCCTCGGCGATGACGGCGCGCCACTTGGTGCGGCGGTGCTCGACGGCGGCGGCGAAGAACTCGGGCGCGAAGAAAGGGGCGTAGGCGGCGCGCCACGCGGCGGCGTGGACCTCGCCGACCGCGTCGGCGTCCTCGGGCGTCGCCTCGACGATCGTGATTTCACCGGACATGGGCACCCACCCTACGACCGGGGCGGATCGCCGGACGGGGCGGGCCGGGCGCCGTCGAGGCCGAGCAGGTGGGCGGCGTCGTGCTTGAGGATGCGGGGGCGGACCTCCGGCTTGATGTCGAGGGCGCGCTTGTGGGTGGCGACCGCCGCGCGGGGCCGGGGCCCCGCTTCCGCTCGGCCCGCGCGGCGCGGACAAGGACCGTTCTAGCGCTCGGGGGTGACGGCCAGGGCGGGCTCCTCGGTCTCCCGGGGCGCGGAGGCTCGCTGGACGCCGAGGACGGCCACCAGGCTGACCAGGCCGAGCGCGGTCAGGAAGACGGCGACCGGCGTCGAGGAGCCGGCCGACGCGTACAGCGCGGGGAACGCCGGGGTGACCGCGCCGGCGACGGTGGCGCCCAGCGCGTACGCGACGGAGATGCCGCTGTAGCGGACCTTCAGGTCGAACATCTCGGTGAACAGGCCGCCCTGCGCGCCGGCCATGATGCCCTGCACCACGGCAGCCACCAGGAAGGCGACCAGCGCCAGCCCGGCGTCACCGGTGTTGACCAGGGCGAACATCGGGATCGGCCAGATCACGGCGGTGACGGCGCCGACGATGTAGAGCCGCTTGGCGCCGAAGCGGTCGGAGAGCAGCGCGGACACGGCGATCGCGCCCACCCACACCGAGGTCGAGGCCAGGATCAGCGTGAGCAGCGTGTTCCGGTCGAAGCCGACCACCTTGGTGCCGTAGGTCAGCATGTACACGGTCACCGCGTAGCCCACCGCGGGCGGCGCGATCGCCGCCAGGCCGCCGAGGATCAGGTTGCGCGGGTGACGGCGGATCAGCTCGGTGAAGGGGACCTTGATGATCTTCCGCTCCTGCTTCACCTTCGCGAACTCCGGCGGCTCGGTCAGCATCATGCGGATCACGAGGCCGACGACGACCAGCACCGCGCTCAGCAGGAAGGGGATGCGCCAGCCGTAGGAGAAGAAGGCGTCGTCGTCCATGCCGGAGACCGCAAGGAACGCCAGGTTGGAGGTCAGCACGCCGATGGGGACGCCGAACTGGGCGAAGCTGCCGAACAGCGCGCGGCGCCGCGGGCCGGCGTTCTCGGTGGAGATGAGCATCGCGCCGCCCCACTCGCCGGCCACGCCGAACCCCTGGACGAGACGTAGGGCGACCAGCAGCAGCGGCGCCCCGATGCCGATGGCGGCGAACGTGGGCAGCACCCCGATGAGGAACGTGGACCCGCCGGTCAGGATCAGCGTGAGGACCAGCATCGACTTGCGGCCGATCCTGTCGCCGAAGTGGCCGATGACCGCGGCCCCCACCGGGCGGACCAGGAACCCGACGGCGAACGCCGACAGGGACGCGAGCGTCGCGGCGTCGGGGGACGCCTCCGGGAAGAACAGCCGCGGGAACACCAGCGCCGCGGCGGTGCCGAAGATGAAGTAGTCGTACCACTCGATCGACGTGCCGACGAAGCTGGCCGCGAACAGGCGCTTCATCGATGGAGGCTTGGACGTGCCGTGCTGAGCCATGGGTGGCACTCCTCAGGGGGGTGGGTGTTCCTGGACGGCGGGGGAGTTCGCTGACGCGGGGGTTGTAGGGAACGTAGTTCGGCCGGCGCCCCGGGTCGTGGGTCTTCAGTGGCGACTCGGCTACGTCATGTGTCGCGGTCGCGGCCGGTGGGCGCCGCGACCGGCGGTGGCAGGAGGGACGGCCCGCCGTCGACGGTGAGGGTGTGCCCGGAGATCCACCGGGCACGGTCGCTGAGCAGGAACAGGACGGCCTGGGCGACGTCCCACGCGGTGCCCTCGGTCCCCAGCGCGGTGCTGTCGCGCCGCGGCCCGCGTGCCTCCTCGGGCATGTTCGCCGCGGCGAACGCGCCCCAGATCATGCCGACCCGCACGCAGTTGACCCGGATGCCCCGCGGGCCGAGCGTGGCCGCCGCGCCGTCGGTGAGGTTCTCCAGCCCGGCCTTGGCGACGGAGTACACCATCCCCGGGCCACGTGCCCGCACGGTCACCGAGGAGATGTTCACGATCGAGGCGCCGCGCGGCAGCACGGGGACGGCGTGCCGCATCACCTGCCACGCCGAGGTGAGGTTGACGGTCAGCAGCTCGGCGAACCGCTCCGGCGTCGCCTCGAACAGCCCGGCGGGGTCGCCCGACGCGACGTTGTTCACCAGCGCGTCGAGCCCGCCCAGGCGCCCGGCCGCCTCGGCGACGGCGTCCGCGCAGGCCCTGTCCGAGGTCACGTCGGCGACCACGGCGCACGCCTCGCCGCCGTCGGCCGCGATCCGCTCCACGGTGCGCGCGGCGGCCCCCGGGTCCCGGTCCAGCACCGCGACCCGGGCGCCGTGCGCGGCGAGCACCCGGGCCACGGCGTGGCCGACACCGGGCAGCGCGCCGTTCTGGCCGCCTCCGGTGACGAGGGCGGCGCGACCGGCCATCCACCGCGCCCCGGCGGCGGCGAAGGGGTCGGTCAGCGGGTCGTCCGTCATCGCTACTCCACCGCCTGGACGGTCACCCGGGTCAGCCGGGACTTCATCTCGGAGCGTTCGATCGAGCCGGGCGGCACCAGCGTCACCACCGCGCGAGTGCTCAGCCGGGCGCGGATCAGCGTCTCGACGTCGGCGCGGAGCCGCTCGTGGTCGCCGGGGTCGTCACCCCACTCGACCTCCACCCGCAGCGGCGGCTCCACCCGGGGCCCGCCGTCCGGCAGCACGATCTGCACGACCCCGTTGGTGCGCGGCCGCATGGACTGCACCAGATCCCTGACCGCCGACGGGAACACGTTGACCCCGAGCACGATGAGCATGTCGTCGGTGCGCCCCACGCAGCGGATCAGCGGGGCGCCGTCCGCGGCGAGGCCCGTGACGACGATCCGGTCCCTGGTGCGGAACCGGACCAGCGGGCAGCACTCGCGGTCCACGGACGTGTAGACGAGCTCACCCGTCGCGCCCGGTTCGGGGTCGATCGGTTCGCCGTCGTCGGGGTCGACGAGCTCCACCAGCACGTGCCGGCCGCCGGTGAACCGCATCCCGCCGCTGCCCGGCGCCTCGGCGAACAGGACGGGCGCCATGTCGGCGTTGCCCAGGCCCTCGGTGACCCGGCCGCCCCAGTCCTGCTCGACCTGCCGCCGGAACGCCGGTTCGCCCCCGCCGGGCTCGCCGCCGACGAAGATCTTGCGAATGCCGAACTCCTTCGGGTCGCGGCCCTGCCTGCGCACGTACTCCGCCAGGTAGCGCGCGTACGAGGGGGTGGAGTGCAGTGCGGTGACACCCAGCGTCTCCAGCGCCAGCACCGCCTTCTCCGAGGCGCCCGTCCCGATGGGGACCATCGTGCAGCCGATGCGTTCCAGCGCGTCCCGGATGGGCAGCCCGCCGACGAACAGCGTCAGGCCGGAGCCGTGCAGCACGACGTCCTCCCTGGTCGCGCCCATGGTGACGAAGGCCCGGGTGACCATCTCGGTCCACGACTCGGCGTCGGCGCGGGTGACCCCGACCCAGTTCGGCCTGCCGGTGGTCCCGCTGGAGGCGTGCACCCGGATCACCTCGGTCATCGCCACCCCGGCGTGCCGCCCGAGCGGCGGCGCCGCGGCCTGCGAGTCGCGCAGCGCCTGTTTGGTGGTGAAGGGCAGCTCCCGCACCTCGTCCAGACCCGGCGGCGCCGCGGGGTCGATCCCGTGCCCGGCGAACAGGCCGGCGTAGAACGGGGAACGAGCGGGCAGCCCGGCGAGCTGCACACGAAGCATCGCGGCGACGGCGTCCCTGTCCTCGGGGCGGACGAAAGCGGGCTTCATCACAGAGGGTTCCTTTTGGTAGCCGGGAACCGACTATGACGAGCGGACGGGCGGCCGGTCGACACGACTTCCGCGTCACGGAAGAACCGGGGCGCACTCCCACCGCCGGGGCGCATGGCGGAGAAGGCGCGCGCGACCTAGCGGGGGAGGTCCCGCGCGAGGCGGCGGTCCACGGGACCGTCCGCCCGGATCACCGAGTCAGTGGAGCCTTCTGCCGCGCCGCGGCGCCACGACGTCCGCCGGCGGCGCCGCGAGGACGCGGGACACCCCGCGCGCCGCCGTGCGCAGCGCGGGCACCAGGGAGTGCGGCGAGGCGGACCCCGTCTCCACGGTGATGCCGACCGCGGCGACGACGCAGTCCCGCGCGCCCCGGATGGGCACGGCGATCGCCATCGCGTTGTCGGTCAGGTGGTTCTGCATGATGGCGACCCCGGAGGTCCGCACCTCCGCCAGCTTGTGCCGCAGCACGCCGGGGTCGGTCAGCGTGTGGTCGGTGAACCTGCGCAGCTCCGACGACAGCACCTCCTCCTGGAAGTCCCAGGGGGAGAAGGCCAGCAGCACGAGCCCGGTGCTGGTGGCGTGCATCGGCCACCGGCCGCCGATCCTGCTCGGCACCGGGACCGCCTCCCGGGCCCGCAGCGACTCCACGTAGATCACGTCGTGCCCGTCCGCGACCGCGAGATGGATGTTGGCCCGCGTGGCGTGCTGGAGATCCCCCAGAAAGGGCAGCGCCACCTCGCGCAGCTCCAGCTCCTGCGGCGCCAGCGTCCCGAGCTCCAGCACGCGCAGCCCGATGCTGTACCTGCCGTCCTCGTCCCGGCTCAGCGCACCCCAGCTCCGCAGCTCGTTGACCAGCCGGTGCGTCGTGCTCAGCGTGAGGCCGGTCCGCCGGCTGATCTCGCTGAGCGACAACGCCACGTTCTCGACGTCGAACACGCCGAGAATCGACAGCAGCCGCTGGGCCGACGTGACGCGGCCCGGTTCCTGAGAGGTGGCCGTCAAGGCAGTCATCGCCTCGCTGTTCGCCCGTTGAAACAGCATTACGTGAACCTCACCAGGCTACATAAACAGTGGTGACCATCCGGGGGCTGTGCGGTGAGCGGTGTCACCAGGTGCGGTGAGCGGCTGCCACGACCACGTAGTTGTCGCCGGTGCTGGACACCTGGAGGTCCCACGCCTGCCTTGCGGTCTGGATCCGGCAGTACAGGAACGGGTGGGTGTGGCGCGGGACGCGGGTGGCGCAGGCGGCCGGGGTGCGGGCGGCCTCGGCCAGGGCGGCCGGGTCGGCGCGCAGGAGGGTCCAGACGCCGAGGCTGTAGCCGGGGAAGGGGGGCACGGGCTCGGTGCCGCCGAGGAAGGCGGCGGCCCTGGTGGTTCTGCCGGCGTTCGCGGCGTCGAAGAGGCCGTCCACGGCGAGAGCGGCCTGCTGGTCGTGGTGGAGCGGGCCGCCGGTGTCGCGGGCCATGCCGCTCGGGATGGTGGCCGCCGGGAGCCGGTCCTTGGCGCAGTCGTCCCCCGCGAAACCGCCGGGGGTCGCGGTGTACGCGCCGCTGTAGCCGACCAGGCGCAGGGTCAGGTCGCTGGTGCGGAGGGCGTAGTAGAAGGAAGCCTCGCGCGTCCCGGAGGGGCGGGCCGGTCTGCTGATCGTCGTGACCAGCAGGCGGCCGGTTCGCTCCTCGACGCAGCCGGTGTGGTGCTCGGCGCCCGCCGGGGGGATGAGGAACAGCCTGCCCCGGTTGTGGCCGTCGCCGTAGCGGATCGCCTGGAGGGTGCCGTGGTCGTTGAGGCTCACCAGCATCGACGTGCCGCCGGCGGTGACGCCGACCTGCCGGCGGGGTGAGTCGTTCAGCCGGTCGGCGACGGCCGACAGGGGGAGGCCGCCCGGCAGGGACGGCGCGTCCGGGGCCCAGACGCGGATGTGTCCGCCGGGCAGGAACGCGGTGCCGCCCACGGGGGCGCCGCCGGCGCTCCACATCACCAGCCGGTCGGGTGCGCGGTCGCCGTCGAGGTCGGCGTCCACGGCGAGCAGGCAGGTGAGGGATCCCGGCGCGCCGACGGGCGGCGCGAGGCCGTGCGGCGGCGCGCACGTCCCCGCCGGGAGAGCCTTCGCCTGGGTCAGGGTCATGTACGCGGGCCAGGAGACGTACGCGGGATATGAGCCGACCCGCAGCAGGTGGACGAGGCTGATGACCACCTCGGCGGCGTTGGACACGTAGCCCACCACCGTGAACGCCGCGTCGATGTACCCGAGTACGGGAAGCTTCTTGAGGTATCCCAGTGCCTTGCGCACCCATCTGATCGCGTCCGGCGCCTCGGCGATCAGGGAGGGCATGAAGACCACGACGAGGTTGGCCAGCAGCTGCGGGTTCGTCAGGATCGTCCCCGCGAGCCGCGCGACGAACTCCAGGTCGTTGCCCTGCCCCGGTGGCGGGGCGGAGATGTGCGCGGCGATCTGGTCGAGGACGACCTGCTTCTCCCTGCGCTCTATCGACGACAGGTCGAGGACCACGTCCCGGTTGAGGAACAGCCCGAGCACCGGGAGGACCGCGTAGTTGAGGAAGGTCAGGGCGCGGCTGTACGTCCTCGGCCTCCCGAGGTCGACCCCCGCCGGGAGGCCGGTCTCGTCACCCCAGGCGACGGAGTAGTAGGACGGCGCCGTCCTGATCCTGGACCCGCCGGGCCGGAGGATCTGGAACAGCTTCAGGACCTGGCTCTCGCTGAACGCACCCGGGTCCTGGCAGGGCGGAAAGACGACACCCACGAGGTCGAGAGCCGCGCACCCTCCCGCCTTCACCAGGTTCACCACTCCCTTCCCGGCGTCGGCCAGAATGGCCAGCACGATCTTCTCCAGATTGGGCACGATCACGACCTGCCCCGGCACCGCACCGAGCGTCGCGACCGGTGGCTTCCCACCCTCGTAGAAGAACGCGATCGAAGGACTGCCGTTGGCGACCTCGGTCGTCACCCCATCCGAACACACGGTAAGCGGCGACGACCGCCTAGAAGCCACCGCCTCAAGCCGCCACATGGGAAGCTCACAGCCCCCTGCCCCGGGCGCCGTCCGGATGGTTCGGTGGGGGATGCCGGTCGTCCGGGTGGTTCGGTGGGGAACGCCGCTCGTCCGGGCGGTTCGGTGGGGAACGCCGGTCGTCCGGGTGGTTCGCTGGGGGACGCCGGTCGTCCGGGTGGTTCGCTGGGGGACGCTGGTCGTCCCGGTGTGGACGGCGAGCGTGCCGCCCCGCCGTGGCTGCGCCGCGCAGGTGGGGGCGGCGGCGGGGCTCGGCGGCCGTCTCCCGGTGTCGATCGCCGTCGCGATGTCGGCCAGCTGGCCGTGGAGCGCACAGACCAGCGTGGCCTGCGTCCGCAGTTCGTCGGCGTCGGTGCGCGGATCGGGGGAGCGGACCTTGCCACCGGCCTGCGGCTCTTCGGCGAGACGCTTGCACAGCAGATCGGAGTGATGGCCGAGCACAGCCTGCGCCGGTCCGGTACGCGCCAGGCTGTCGAGAAAGGCCACCGACACCGCGTCCGGACGGGCCATCCACGGCGTGAGCAGCGTCTGCCCGATCCCCGCCGCCTCACAGTCGGCGACGAACCTGGGCGGGGTGAACCCCGGTAAGGACCAGACCGGCACAACCGCGAGTGGTTCATCCGCTTTATTGAGAATTAACGCGATACCGCCGGTGTTCTGAGCGATGTCGACGTCGGCCCACGGTTTCCCCGGCATCCCGCCGCCCGCCCCCGGCGAAAGACCCCGGACAACCCCCCCGACCATGACTTTCGCCGCAAACCTGGTAGCGTCCCCAAGATCGACAAAGATCCTCCGCCGCTCCGTTTCCACCCCCTCCAACCCACCCCCCGAACCAACCCCCCCAAGCCCGCCCCGAGCACC
>NZ_JBHSRF010000112.1:0-22896 GCF_042658925.1 Sphaerisporangium aureirubrum | reverse complement strand
GTTGGGGGTTGGCAGGAGGGCCTCCTGGGGCGCGGGGGGGTGGAGGTGAGGACCGGCAGGGTGGGGGGTGGGGCGGGGGGATGGAACGGGATTCTGTGGATGAGGTGGGGTGGGGAGGGTGGCAGGTGGGAGAGGTAGCGGGGCTTTACCAGGGGGGATGAGGGTTCGTTGAGTGGTCCGAGGTGGGGGTGTGGATAACTTGGGGGCGGGGAGTTCGGGGAAAGGTGCACGGGGGGCGGGTTGAGGGGTTAGCCTCGCGGCCGTGGACGACGTTCTGGGGCGGGTGCTGGTGGTGGATGACGATGAGGTCATCCGGCAGCTCATCGCGGTCAATCTCACGCTTGAGGGATTTCACGTGGAGACCGCCAGTGATGGGCAGGACTGCCTGGAGCGGGTGGGGGTGGTGCGGCCGGATGTGATCACGTTGGACGTGATGATGCCGCGGCTGGACGGCTGGATGACGGCTACCAAGTTGCGGGCCGGGGAGAGCACCCGGCACATCAAGATCATGATGATCACCGCGCGGGCGCAGGAGGACGACAAGAAGCGCGGGCTCGGGATCGGGGTGGACGCCTACCTCACCAAGCCGTTCGATCCCGCCGAGTTGATCCAGGTGGTGCGGGATCTGGCGCTGGCGTCACGGACGACCAGCGGCTGAGCCGGGGGCTATCGGCGGTGGTGGTGGGCGTGGGCGGCTGCCTGAGTCCTGGAGGAGACGCCTAGTTTGGCGAGGATGTTCGAGACGTGGACGCTCACCGTCTTGTTGGCGATGAAGAGGCGTTCGGCGATCTCGCGGTTGGACAGCCCCTCGGCCACCAGGGACAGGACTTCCTGTTCGCGGGCGGTCAGGGTGGTTAGGGGGTCCTTGGGGGGTGCCGGCGCCGGTGTGGTGGTGGTGAAGCGGGCGCGGCGGCCGAGGTCCTCCAGGGCGCGGTGGAGGGGGGCGGCGCCCAGGGATTCGCTTTCGGTCATGGCGGTTCGCCATTCCGTCAGGGCCTCGTCGCGGGCACCGGAGGCCAGGAGCGCCTCGGTGAGGCGCCAGCGGGAGCGGGCCACTTCGTAGGTGAAGCCGAACTGGAACGCGCGCAGGACGGGGCGCCAGGTGTCGGGGGTCGCGGTGCCGTTCACGCGGTGCCATTCGGCTTCGGCTCTGGCCAGCCAGGCTTGACCTTCCAGGCCGAGTTCGCCGCGCTTGCCCGATCCGGGGCCGACGGTGGCGGCGTCCCGGGCCTTGTTGAGCAGGTCGTCGGCGCGGGTGCGCGACGCCTGGGGGTGCGTGCGGGCCGCGTCATCCAGGTCAGGACGGGGGCGGCCGGAGGTGGGGTCGGACAGGTCCGCCAGGGCCCAGAGGCCGGTGGCGCAGATGCGGATCAGGACGGGGTCGAAGGGCTCGACGACGTCCAGGATGGCGTTGACGTGGTCGAGAGCGGTCAGGGGGTCGCCGTTCCAGAGGGCGTGTTCGGCGGCGAGGCCGCGGACGATGTACGTCACCAGTTCGTCGTGCCAGAAGGGCTCCAGCCAGGCGAGCCGTTCCTCGACGACGGCGTCGCCCCGGGCGACCTCGACGAACAGCGCGAAACCGGACAGCCGGGCCTCGGGCAGCCTGCCCACCCGGACGGCGAAACCGGCGGCCAGCGCCCCGGCCTCCTTCCACTCGCCCGCCACGTAGTGGATCAGGAGGCGGAGGAAGCGCAGGTCGGTGCCGTAGTGGCTCCAGGACAGGCCGGTCTCGCGGGCGTACGCCACGCCCCGGTCGGCGGTCTCGGCGGCGGCGACGAGGTCGCCCCGCTCGTACTGGATGCGCGCGTGGTGGAAGAGCGCCCGCAGGTCGATGGGAAGGTTGCCGGACCGGATGGCGCTCGCCTCGGCGAGCAGGTCCTGCGCGCACGCCGGGTCGCCCTCGATCTCGTACACCATGGCGAGGGAGATGAGGGCGCTGGACTCGGCGTCGCGCACCTCCGCGGCCCGCGCCGCCGCGAGGGCCTGGCGCGCGAGGTCCTTGACGTCGTCGTGCCGCGGCGACCACAGCAGAGCGCGGGCGTAGGTGGCGAGGCAACGGGCGAGGACGCAGGCGTCGAAGGCCGCGTCGGGACCCTTCGCCGGGGTGGTGCCGGCGAGGGTGACGGCGGTGTGGGCGGCCTCGATGGCGGCGGGAGCGGAGCCCGCGTCGATGAGGTAGTAGGCGAGGCGTTCCCAGGCCTCGGCGGTCGGGCCCTCCGTGGCGAGCAGCTCGCGCATCTGGCTGACGGCGCGCTGCGCGTCGCCGCTCTCGTCCACCGCGGCGGCGGACAGCAGGGACAGCCGCATGCGGCCGATGCCCGCGACCTGCTCGGCGTCGCGCACCCGGGGCCACAGCGCCAGGGCCTGGTCGTAGTGGCGGTGGGCCTCGACGGGGGCGCCGAGCGCGTCGGCGCGGCGTCCGGCCTGGACGGACGCGGCGAGCGCGCCGGGGAGGTCGTGGCCCGCCAGGTAGTGGTACGCGAGCTCGGCGGGTGAGTCGTCCAGCAGCCGGGTGAACTCGCCGTGCAGGCGGGTGCGCTCGCCGGGGAGCAGGTCGGTGTAGACGGCCTCGCGCAACAGGGCGTGCCGGAACATGTAGCCGTAGTCCCCGTCCGGCAGGAGCAGCCCATGGGAGACGATCTCCCGCATGGCCTCTTCGAGCTCGGCGTCGTCCAGGCCGGACACGCGCTGCAGCAGGTCGTGGTCGATCCGCCGCCCCGCGACGGCCGCGGCCCGCAGCACCCGCTGCGCCGGGTCGGCCAGCCGTTCGACCCTTGCCAGCAGCAGGTTCGCCAGGCCGTACGGCAGGCCGTCGGCGTCCAGCAGTTCCTCGGCGTAGAACGGGTTGCCCTCCGCGCGTTCCACGATCTTCCCGATCAGCTTGGCGTCGGCGCCGCCGAGCGTCACGAGGTAGTCGGCCATCTCGCCGTCGTCCAGCGGCCCGAGCCCGACGACGGTCACGGACGGGAGGCGCTGCAGCTCGGCCAGCAGCGGGCGCAGCGGGTGCCGGCGGTGCAGGTCGTCGGTGCGGTAGGTACCGACCAGGCAGACCCGCTCCCGCTGGAGCATGCGGCTGAGGAACACCAGCAGGTCACGGGTGGATCTGTCCGCCCAGTGCAGGTCCTCCAGGACGAACAGCACGGGCCTGGTCTCGGCCAGCTCGGCCAGGAACGCGAGGGCCGACCCGAACAGCCGCTGCTGCGTCAGCCCGGACCCGGCCTCCCCGTCGCCGTCGGACCAGGTGCCGCGGACCAGGCCGTTCAGCAGGGGCCGCGCCTCGATCAGCGGCGCGATCCCGGCGTCCCGCGCCGCGCCGCGCAGGGCGTCCGCCAGCGGGAGGTACGGCAGGGTGTCCCCGAGTTCCGCGCACTGCCCCGTCAGGACGGCGAATCCCGATGCCCGTGCCCGTTCCACCAGCTCCGTGACCAGCCGCGTCTTGCCGATGCCCGCGTCTCCCCCGACGACGGCCGCCCCCGGCTCCCCCTCCGCGGCGCCGGTGAGCACGGCGACCAGGCGCTCGAACTCTTCCGCCCGCCCGATGAGCGCGCCACCCGCCTGCCGCCACGTCACGTTTGGGAGTATTTCACGCCCTTACGACAACTCCCGCTGATCACGACGCCGGAGCCCTCCTCACGAGCAGGCCCGGCTATCCGATCTCGAACCACACCACCCGATGGGCGCCGTCCTGCCGCCAGCCCCATGCCGAGGACAGCTCCTGGACGAGCCACAGGCCCCGGCCGCCCTCGACGAGCGGGTCCGTCCGCTCGGGGATCCTCGGCGCGGTCGTCGCCGAGCCCTCGTCGATCACTTCGACCCGCACCGCGCGGCCGTCGCCGTAGACCCGCAGCCGCACCGTCCCGCCGGGCAGGCGGCCCGAGTCCGAATGCTTCACGGCGTTCGCGGTGACCTCCCCCACCAGGAGCGCGACGTCGTCCCCGTACGGCCCGCCGGCCACCCGCAGGAGCTCGCACGTGTACTCCCGCGCGAGCGCGACCGAGCCCGGTCTGCCCGAGAGGTCGACGCAGCCGAGCAGATTCATGGCCGTCACCGTTTCTCCCGGTCCGCGGCCGCCCTTCCCAGGGATCGGGGCGGCCCGCAGCCCTGCTGGGCTGCGGGCCGGGATCGGAGGGTCAGCTGAAGGTGAACCAGTTGAGGTTGGTGTAGTCCGACGGCTGTCCGCTGCTGAAGGTGATGTAGACGGTGTGGGTGCCCGTCGTGGCGGTGATGTTGGCGGGCACGGTGCGCCAGGACTGCCAGCCTCCCGTGTTGCCGACCGCGAAGTCACCGAGCGGGGGGTTGGAGAGGCTGTCGAGGCGGACCTGGACCAGGCCGCTGACGCCGCCCCCGGCGCCGGAGGCCACCCGGGCCACGAACTGGGTTACGGGGGTGGAGCCGAAGTTGACGTTGTCGAAGCGGAGCCAGTCGCCGTTGGCGATGTGGGAGACGTTCTGGCCGCCGCCGGAATCGGTCGTGGTCTCCACCTGGATGCCGTTCTGGGCCTGGTAGCTCTCGGCCTGGATGGTGGAGCGGGCGTTGACGCCGCCGCCGGGGTTGCTGGGGGTGGGGGTCGGGGTCGGGGTCACGGTGGGCGTGGTGACGGTGCCGCTCTGCCAGACGGCGACGTAGTCGACGAGCATGGGGCGGCCGGAGACGGTGGCGGAGGTGGGCGTGCCGGTGCCGGCGACGCCGTTGGGGAAGGCGCCGCCCATGGCCACGTTGAGCAGCAGGAAGTAGCCCGCGTGGCTGGTCATGTTGTTCCACGTGGTGGCGTCGAGCTGGCCCTGGCTGACGGAGTGGTACTGCTGGCCGTCGACGTACCACCGCAGCTGGTTGGGTGTGACGCTGCGGTCCCACTCGAAGCGGTAGGCGTGCATCGCGGACTGGCAGGTGGAGCCGGGGCAGGCGCGGTTGGCGCCGAGGCCGTTGAACTCGTTGCACGCGCCGCCGGGGGCGGTTCCGCAGTGGAGCACGCCGTACACCGCGTTGAGCCCGTTGACGTTCTCCATGATGTCGAACTCACCGACGGCGGGCCAGTTCTGGTAGTTGCCCCGGTACGGCGCGCCGAGCGCCCAGAACGCGGGCCAGTAGCCGAGGGCGGCGCTGCCGGTGACGTTCGGCATCTGGATGCGGCCCTCGATGCGCAGGATCCGTCCGGCCTCGGGCTTGAAGTCGGTGCGCCGGGTCTCGATGCGTGAGGACGTCCACTCCCCCGACGAGGTCCTGATCGGCGTGATGCGCAGGTTGCCCGAGCCGTCGAGGCTGACGTTGGAGGCGTCGGCGGTGTAGTTCTGAATCTCACCGGTGCCCCAGTTGCCGGGGCCGCCGGGGTAGTTGTGGCCGGTGCTGAAGATCCAGTTGCTGGAGGACGGGAGGGAGTTCGCGGCACCGTTGAAGTCGTCGGCCCACACGAGGCTCCAGCCGCTCGGCGTGGACGGCACGGCGGCGCGGGCCGGGTCCATGGCGGCCAGCCCGATGACGGGCAGCAGCGCCACGCCGACGGCGGCGATGACGGTCCGGAGGCGGGTGCGGCGACGGGGCGGCGGTTCGGCGGTGGTGCTCATGGTCATCCTCATCTCTTGGGGGGCCGGGCCGCACAGGGGACGTGACGGCACGGGGTAGGGACGGGACCGGAACTGGACACGAGCTGCGACGCGGGCGAACGGGAGAGCGGCGGGTCCGGGGGGGGAGGGGGACCCGGGGCACCGGACGACGTAGGGGACGGAGACGGACGGCACCGGAAGCCGGCGACGTGTACGCGCGGCGGGGCCGATCGGCCGTTCGGGCACCGCACAGCGCGGGGTACCGAGGTTGTTCGCGTTGGTGTAACGCAGGTGTAACGCTCTCCGGGCGCTGACGTTAGATGGCTCCACAAGTGCCTGTCAACCATGGGGGAAAGTTTCTTTAGATCATTGAGAGCGCTCTCTAGTAATTGCCCGTGAGAGTGCCGCCGAAATGATGTCGGGTCCCTGCCGCTACCAGGCATGACCCGTCAGCGGCAGGTGGAGCCGCCTGATATGACGCATGGAAACGGGCACCCCTAATCTTGACGAGGATGAGGGCCGGGCGCACGCTGATCCGAGAGCGCTCTCCCCAAGATCGTTTATAATCGCTCGGGAAGGAGGGGTGCGACGGCGTTCACCGAGGCGCGCGGCGAGGCCTGGGACGGCCGTCGCCGCGTGAGCGTGCGCGCACGCGCGGCCCGCGCGGTGAAATGGCGGGTACGGCGCGGAATAGACGCGCGCGAATCGGCATGATCCCCGGTACATTTTCCTGGTCAAGGGGCCATGCGGGAAAGACGGGGGCGGATGGCGGTCATCATCGAGGGCGTGGCGGGGTCGCCCGTACCGGGGGCGCGGGCGCGTCTCGTAAGGTCATCACGGGCGGACTTCGAGTGGCACGATGGTTACCGCCGGAGGCCGAGAAAGACAGGGCGCACAGTATGAAACGACCCACTCTGGAGGCGGTCGCCGCACGGGCAGGCGTCTCCCGGGCCACCGTCTCGCGGGTCGTCAACGGCCAGGCGACCGTGACCCCGGAGATCAGGGAGTCGGTCCTGCGCGCGGTGAACGAGCTCGGGTACGTCCCCAACTCCGCCGCCCGCAGCCTGGTGACGCAGCGCACCGACTCCATCGCTTTAGTCATCTCCGAGCCCGCCACCCGGGTGTTCTCCGACGACCGGCTGTTCTCCATGGTGATGCGCACGGTGAGCAGCGAGCTCGAGGCCGTCGACAAGCAGATCGTGCTCATGCTCGCCAGCACGCCGCGCAACCACGCGCGGGTGGAGCGATACATCTCCGGCGGGCACGTCGACGGGGTGTTGCTGCTGTCCATGCACGGCGCCGATCCCCTGCCCGCCGCGCTGACCCGCATGGGGGTGCCGGTGGTGTCGTACGGGCGTCCCGCCGTGGCGGTCGAGCTGCCGTACGTCGACAACGACAACGTGGGCGGGGCGGCGTCGGCCGTCCGGCATCTGCTGGACACCGGGCGGCGGCGCATCGCCACCATCGCGGGGCCGCAGGACATGATCGGCGGGCAGGACCGGCTGACCGGGTACCGGGACGCGCTGCGCAACTCCGACCGGCGGTCGATCGTGGCGGTGGGGGACTTCACCCGGGCTTCCGGGGCCGCCGCCATGCGGCAGCTGCTGGAGGACGACCCGGCGCTGGACGCGGTGTTCGCCGCCAACGACGCGATGGCGATCGGGGCCTTGAAGACGTTGCGCACGGCGGGGCGCCGGGTGCCCGACGACGTCGCCCTGGTGGGGTTCGACGACATCGAGGCGGCACGGTACACCGATCCGCCGCTCACCACGGTGCGGCATCCGATCACCGAGCAGGCGACGGCGATGGTACGGCTGCTGCTCACGCCGCCGAAGGACCGGGTCAGCGATCACATCATCCTGCCGAGCGAGCTGGTGGTCCGCGAGTCCGCCTGAGCCGGGCGCCGTACGACGGCGCCGAGTTCGCCGCACCACGTCCCGCCGTACCGGCGTACCGGCGCCGGAAAAGCTCGCGTCCTCCAGGCGCCGGGGACGGGCGGAGCGCCGAGGCCGAGGGCCAGGGAAGGCTACGGGGTGTGGCCTAGGGCTGGGGGGATTCGGGAGAGGACGTTGTAGGGGACGAGGCCGTAGGCGGAGAAGTCGGTGGCGTCGGCGCCTGCCGCCTTCACGGCGCGGACCTTGGCGGCCAGGCGGTCGGTGGAGTCGGTGTCGGGGAGGCCGGGGCGGAGGATCACGCGGAGTTCCCGGTCGTTGCCTATGGAGCGGCGGTAGGCGCCCACGTCGTCGGCTACCCGGGCGGGGTCGCGGGCGTAGGCGAGGACGCCGAAGGAGGGGACCAGGTCGCCGAGGGCCACCAGGTCCACGCCGAGTTGCCAGGCGTCGTGGGCGGCCAGGCCGGCGGGAGGCAGGCCGTCGCGGTAGCCCTTGCGGTGGCCGGTGCCGTCCAGGAAGGTGAGTCTTGAGCCCTCGGCGGCCACGGCGGTGGAGACCTCGCTGACCAGGGACGTCACGGTCTCCGAGCGCGCGCGGGCGTAGGCGACGACGTCGGGGCCGGCGTAGGCGGTGAGGGCGGCGCGGGTCACCTCGCCCTGGGCGGGGGGGTCGCCGGAAAGGACGTCGCCGACGATGCGGGCGCATTCCTCGCGGGCGACCTCGGCCTTGACGCCGAGGTCGGTGGCGCGGCGCATGCACCAGGGGCAGAAGCACAGGCCGAACAGGAACTCGTCCATGGGGCCGAGCGGCACGAAGCTGCGCTCGTGGCGATGGCCCTGGTCGAAAGCGCCGAAGTGGAGCGACTCGGCGACCACGCTGTCCACGCCGAGCCTGGCCACCGAGCGGGCCAGCGCGACGGCGTACAGGCGCACGTCGGGCTGCGCGGGGCACAGGCTGGCGGGGAAGCCGCGCCCGCCGAAGCAGTCCAGGACGGTGACGCCGGGGTCGGCCAGCCCGAGGGTGATGTTGTGCAGGAAGACCGCCCAGCCGTGCAGGGCCATGCCGCGGTCCAGGGTGGCCTCGCGCAGTACGGCCAGCGGGCCGTCGGCGGCGCCCTCGCGCACCGGAGGGGTGAGGCGCAGGTCCTTGAACAGGTCGGGCGGGGGGACGAAGTGGACGCCCTCGGCGCGCAGGGTGACGCGGGAGCCTCCGTGCGGGGTGACGTCGCGGGCCGCGTGGTAGGCGGCGGCCACCGTCACCTCGCGCACGCCGTACCCGGCGATCCGGTCGAGGACCCGGCCGATACCTTCGTCCCGGACGTCCTCGACATAGAGGTAGACCGAAGCGTCCACTACAGCCGTGCCTTTCGCCGATCCGCCGCCGATGACCCAATGTCCCCCGTGACCCTATATCGCCACGCGGGCGTGGTCCGTCCACCGGAAGTCAGCCCCGGGCGAACGGATCAACGGCCACCGCCTCCGGCGGGGACATCGCCGCCGGACGAGCGGGTGCCCTGGGGCGGACGGGTCCGCGCCAGGGCGAGTAGTGCCCCATGCCCGGCGGACGGAGTGCCGTTCGCCGGGCCCGCCGCCGGCCGGGCGTGCCTCGCGGCCGGCGGCGGGGGCTTTTTCCCGGGGGTCAGCAGGCGATCGGGGACGAGCCGAGGGCGACGTCGTCGTACCAGATCGTGTCCGAGTCGCTGCCGTAGCTCTCCCAGCCGAGACGGAGGGTGGACGGGCGGGGGGCGATCGTGCGGCTGAGCCACTGGGAGTCGATGTCGCGGGTGGGGGTCTGGTCGAGGTGGAGGCCGGCGACTTCCTGGTTGTCGACGTAGGTGCTCATCGCCTGGCGGGTGGTGTCGATCTGGTAGCGCAGGCACACCCAGCGGTTGGTGGGCAGCGGGACGCTCAGCGCGACGCCGGTGGGGCTCTGCTCGGGCAGCGTGGCGTCGTCGGACTCGCGGTTCCACTGCAGGGCGCGGTTCTGGCCGCCGATGCGCAGGTCGCGGCTGCCGTTGGCCGAGTCCGCCATGGTGATCATGGTGACGTGGCCGGCGGGCAGCGCGGTGGTGTGCCGGACCCACATGCGGGCGTACACGACGGGGCCGACCGTGGAGACGTTCCTGGTGGTGCCGACGAAGATGTGGTTGCAGTAGTTCCCGCCGCCGCTGATCCGCAGGGACTTGCCGCCGCTGCGCGCCTGGGCGGTGTCGATGGTGGCGGTGCCGGTGCCCGAGCAGTTGGGGGTCACGACCTGCCATTCACCGGTGGGGCTCCCGTTCTGGTCCTCGAAGCCGGAGCAGACGACGGCGCCGGAGCATCCGGTGCCACCGGTCGGGGTCACGGTCGGCGTCACCGTGGGGGTGACCGTGGGGGTCACGGTCGGGGTCACCGTGGGCGTGACCGTCGGGGTCACGGTCGGCGTCACGGTCGGGGTCACCGTGGGTGTCACGGTCGGGGTCGCGGTGGGCGTGCCGCCGTCGCAGGCGACGCCGTTCAGCGTGAAGGCGGTGGGCAGCGTGTTGGACGAGCTCCACGTGCCCTGGAAGCCGAACTCGGCGGAGGCCCCGGTCGCCACCGACCCGTTGTACGAGAGGCTGGCCGCCCGCACCGCCGTGCCGCTCTGGGTGACGGTGGCGTTCCAGGCGGAGGTGACCCGCTGGTCGCCGGGCCAGGTCCAGCCGAGTGTCCAGCTGGTGACGGCCGCCCCGAGGTTGGTGAACTTGACGGACGCGGTGAACCCGCCCTGCCACTGGTTGTTCCGCCACTCGACCCGGCAGACGGGGTCGGCGAGGGCGGCGGCCGGCATGGCGGCCGAGGCGCCGCGCATCGGGGTCAGCATGGCCAGCACCGCGACCATGAGAGCGAACAGGGCCCCCCACCACAGCGCGGGCCGCGCGCGCACTGCGGCGTGGACGGTGACCGTCCCCCCGCCGGGGGCGTGACGCCGGGTGAACGGCGCCCGGGTACGTCGGACGTGCGGCGAAGGAGGCGTGGGGCCGGGTGTGGGAGCGCTCATGGGGTTGCTCGCTTTCTCTATGGGAGCGCTCCCACGCACCGATCCGGGACCGCTCTGCTCCGCTCGCCCGCCGATGGTTCTCCGCGGCCCGCTCGAATGTCAACAAGCCCGGCGCCCCACCCGCCGTTCAGGCCGCCCACCGCGTTTTACTGATTGAATCTTTCACCTTCGTCGCAGAAGGCGGCGCTCGTCTCCGTGGGACGTCCCACGCTCAGAGGTCACGATTCGAGCAGCTTCCGCGTCGGCGCGTCGAAGGACAGCTCGTCCCGCTCCAGCTCCCCGTCGCAGACGTCGCAGAGCAGGATCGGCCGCAGCGGCGTGCCGCACGGCTGGTGGGTGATGACCAGCGCCGAGCCGTCCGGCGCCGGCAGCTCCCGCTGCGCCCAGTCGGTCAGCATCGTCAGCACGTCGAAGAACGCCAGCCCCTTGTCGGTGAGCCGGTAGACCCGGGAGGCGTCGGCGTCCAGCACACCGAGCTCCACGAACCGCCTGAGCCGGTCGGTGAGCACCGACGGGGCGATGCCGAGCTCGTTCTGGAAGTCGACGAAGCGCTTCACGCCGAGGAACGCCGCGGCCAGCACCGTCGTGCTCCAGCGGTCCCCGAGGATCTCCATCGAGTGCGGGCAGCTGCCGACCCGCCCCGCGGGCAGCCGCACCGGCCGGGTGGTGCGCCGGTGGTGCCGCGGCACGCCGACCCGGGCGAACGACAGCAGCGGGCCGCGCTCGGTACGGGTGTCGCGGGCGTTCATCGGCTCGCGGCAGCCGCCGCAGGCGAGGTACGGCCTGGTGCCGCGCCCGCAGCCGTCGTGGATCAGGGTCAGCATGCCCGGCCGCCGCGCCCAGCCGTGCTCCCAGCTGTAGATCGCCACGAGGTAGCGCCACAGGCGGATGCCCGCGTCGGTCAGCCGGTACTCGTACCGCGTGCGCCCGTCGCGGTAGGCGACCGGTGCGAAGATGCCGTGGGTGACCAGTTCCTTGAGCCGCGCGGCCAGCACGGACTCGGAGATGCCGAGCTCGTCGCGCCATCCCGCGAACGTGCGGACCTGCAGCAGGAAGGCGCGCTGGAGTATGAGCAGCACCCACCGGTCGCCGAGAATGCCGAGCGCCTGCCCGATCGCGCTGATGGCCGGGCCCGACGGGTGCGCGGCGGGCTCCTCCGTGAGCGGCCGGGACGTCCCGGACAGGACCGGAAACATCTTTGTCTCCACCGCGACCACTCTAGACCCATTTTCCGCACATCGCCCTCGATGACCTGGACCGATCACTCACCGTGCTGGATCGTTCCCAGCACCTGACCAGGGGCTTTCGGGCTCGTGCGGAAAACAGGTCTGGACAGCGCACCGGTTTTGAGCGCCATGTCAGCCCGTTGACGGTCTGACTTCTTTTTCCGTAGCTTTTCCAGGGATAAACGGAACGATCCGCTGTTCCGGCGGTCAGGCGCCGGGACGACGGCTTCCCCTCGCCCCGGCAGGAGCATCACGCATGAGGCTCAGCGTCGCCCTCGGGCAGTGGCGGGACCGCCCGCCCGGCGAGGCGGTGCGCACCGCACAGCTCGCCGACCAGCACGGATATCCCGAAGTGTGGGTCGGTGAGCGGTCGACGTACGACGCCTTCGCGCTCGCCACCGCGATCGGCACGCGCACCGCGCAGATCGCCATCACCGTCGGCCCCCTGGCGGTGGGAGTACGCGACCCCGCGATGATCGCGATGGGCGCCGCCTCGGTGGCCGAGCTGACCGGCAGGCGGGTGAACGTCGCGATCGGCGCCTCCAAGCCGATGGTCGTCGAGGAGTGGCACGGCCGGTCGCACGCGGGCGCGGTGGCCGCGCTGCGCGCGTCGGCCGAGGCGCTGCGGCCGATGCTGGCCGGACGGGAGGACACAGGGTTCCCGCTGCGGCTGCCCGCCCCCCACTCGGAGCTGACCGTCGCGGCCTTCGGCCCGGAGGCGCTGCGGGTGGCGGCCGGGGCCGACCGCATGGTGATCAACCTGCTCACGCCGGAGCTGGCGGCCCGGCTGATCACCGATCTGCGGCTGCTGACCAGCACGACCCGGGTGGCCGCCTGGGTGACGGCGGCCGTCGACCCCGACGAGGCGGCGCTCGCCCGGCTGCGCAGGGCCCTGGTGCCGTTCCTGGCCACCCCCCGGTACGCCGCGATGTTCGCCGAGGCGGGCTTCGCGGACGTGGTGGCGTACGCCGGGACCGGCCCGTCGGCGGAGACGCTGGCCGGCGCGATCCCGGACGCGCTGCTGGAGTCGGTGGCCCTGCTCGGCGACTCGGTCGAGATCATGGACCGGCTGGACGCCTACGCCGAGGCCGGGGTGGACGAGGTGGCGCTCGTCCCGATCAGCACCGAGAACGACCCGTGCGGGGAGGCCACGTTGAAGGCCCTCGCGGGCTGAGACGGAACTTCACCTGGTGCGCCGTACGTTGTCGTGGCGACGCAGAATAGGCGTTGGGGGACCGCCCCTTCCGGCGAAGAGAAAGGCCCGGCAATGTCGCCACTCGCCAAGTACTACGTGGGCGCGGGAATCGCCTCCGTCCTCGCCCTGCTGATCCTGCCCTCCCTGGTCGCCTGGCTCATCGTGATCGGGGTCCTGGTCGGACCGGTGGTGGCCTACTTCATGCTGGACGAATCGCAGCGGGCCCGGCTGCGCCGCGTCAGGCGCCGCCAGATCGGGCAGTAGCCCGCGACCGTTCACCGGCGCCGGGACCCGGCCTCGTGGCCGCCCCGGCGCTTTCGCGCGCGCGTCAGGCCGTGGCGAGGGCGATGCGCTCGCGGACGCGCTGGGTGACCTTTCGCTCGATCACGAACGACAGGAAGGGCACGGTGCCGGCGAGCAGCACGCCCAGGATGTACGGCCAGGACCAGCGGGCCTTGAGGCCGAGGTTGAGCGCCGTGAGCAGGTAGACGGCGTAGACGAACCCGTGCACCGGGCCCACCAGGGCGACGGGCGTGGCGTTGCCGAAGCCGTACTTCACCACCATCGCCCCCACCAGGGCGAGCAGCATGCAGCCGACGATGTAGGCCATCACCCGGAAGGGCTTGAGGGCGGAATCCACGACGATCATCTACCTCGGTTGCGGGACGGTCACCACACGATATCCCGGCGGGGGCGCGGTCCCGCCGGGGGGCGGACTCATGCCTGAGGGGTGGCGCCGAGCGCCGGAGCGGCGTCCCTGGGGGGCTCTCCGGCGGACGTGGACGCCTCCTCGGCGGCCGGGCCGCCGGGGCCGTCCTCCGCCGGGCCGTCCGGGCCGGTGCCGTCACGGCGGCCGCGCAGGGTGTCGCGGACGAAGTGGAACCACATGAAGACGGCGAAGGCGGCGAAGATCCACCACTGGGCGGCGTAGGCGAGGTTGCGCCAGGTGAAGCCGCCGGCGACGGTGGGCGGCGGCACCGCGACCGGCTTGACGGCGGGCGCCCCGGGCACCGCGCCCGTGGCGACCACGAAGCCGTCGCGCAGCCGGGCACCGTGCCAGACGTTGACCAGCACCGCGCTGGAGACCGTCTCCACCTGCCCGGCGGGCAGCGGGGCGCCGCGCCGCCTGGCGAAGTCGGTGGGCTCGGACGGCTGGAGCCGCCCGGTCACGGTCAGCTCGCCGGGCGGGACGGCCACCGCGGGGTCGGTCGCGGACGCCACCCAGCCCCGCACGACGGGGATCACGCTGCCGTCCGCCAGCCGCATGGGGGTGAGCAGCCAGAACCCCGCGTCGGGTGAGGTGCCGCCGCCGGTCTCGACGCTCGGCACCCGCTCGGCCACCAGCAGCTGGTCGGCGGCGTCGAAGGTGCCGGTCACCGTGACGCGCCGTCCGAGGGCGGCCACGGGTGTCCCCGGGCCGGGCCCGGTCAGGGAGGTCAGCGCGACGGGGGCGGGGTCCTGCGTGGTGCGCGGCCGTCCCGAGTCCTCGAAGACGCCGAGCTGCCACCGGCCGAGCAGCGTGAACGCGATCAGCACGCCGATCGTCACCAGGTGGAGGCCCACGAGGCGGGGCGACAACAGCGTGCGGAGCATGCACCCACGGTATCCGCCGCCCCCGGCGGTCCCGTCAACGGATCAGGACCGCGAGGCTTAACTGGCATAAACAGCGTCATCTGGCCTTTGAAGTGGCTAAAGTCGTCCCATGTCCGAACCTCAGATTGATCCTGCGGGGAACACCCAGCAGTTCAAGGCCTTCGCCCAGCGCCAGGAGCCAGAGGCGGTCGCGCCCCAGCGGTCGTACCTGGTGCCCGCGCTCGTGGTGGCCGCCGCCGTCATCGTCGTCGCCGTGGTCGTCTTCCTGCTGCTGCGCTGACCCCGTCCCCGGTCCGCCCCGGGGGCCCCAACTTGATCGCATAGTCGCCCGCGCGCCGACGGCCACCGGCCATCGGCGCTTTCGTCGTGGGCTGGACCAGCACAGGGACGCCGATTACATTGGACGGGACCTCCAATACCAGGGCGAACCGGAGTTCCCCGAGGAAGGAGAGCCGATGACACCGGCGGCTCCCGGAATCACGATCATCGGGTCCGGTTTCGCCGGGCTCTGCATGGCGATCAAGCTCAAGCAGGCCGGGTACCACGACTTCGTCATCCTGGAAAAGGCGTCCGACCTCGGCGGCACCTGGCGGGAGAACACCTACCCCGGCTGCGCCTGCGACGTGCCCTCCCCCATGTACTCCTTCTCCTTCGCGCTCAACCCCGGCTGGAGCAGGCTGTTCGCCCCGCAGGACGAGATCTGGGCCTACCTGCGCGAATGCGCCCGCACGTACGGCCTCCTGCCGCACCTGCGGTTCGGCACCGAGGTCCTGGCCATGGAGTACGACGACCGGGCCAACCGCTGGCGGGTCACCACGCCGGACGGGACGTTCACCACGAACGCGGTGGTGTCGGGCACCGGGGCGCTGCACGTGCCGTCCTACCCGGAGATCCCCGGCCGGGAGGCGTTCGCCGGGCCGTCCTTCCACTCGGCGCACTGGGACCACTCGGTCGACTTGGCCGGCAAGAGGGTCGCGGTCGTCGGCACCGGCGCGTCCGCCGCGCAGTTCGTGCCGAAGATCGCCCCGCGGGTGGAGAGCCTGTACGTCTACCAGCGCACACCCCCCTGGGTCATCCCCAAGCCGGACGTCCCGCTGCGCGGCCGGGCCGCCGCCGCGCTGCGCACCCCGGCGGCGCACCGCGCGCTGCGCGCCGCGATCTACTGGTACCTGGAGACCCGCGCGCTCGGCTTCGCCGTCGACCCGCGCCTGATGCGGGTGCACCAGGCCTTCGCCGAGCGCCACCTCGCCGCCCAGGTGCCCGACCCCGCCCTGCGCGCGCGGCTGACGCCCGACTACACCATCGGCTGCAAGCGCGTCCTGCTGTCCGGCGACTACTATCCCGCGCTGCAACGCGACAACGTCGAGCTGATCACCGACCGGATCACCGAGATCCGCGAGCGGTCCGTCCTCGACGCGACGGGCCGGGAGCGGCCGGTGGACGTGATCGTGTACGGCACCGGCTTCAAGGTCACCGACGCGCCCCGCGAGCAGCGGATCATCGGCAGGAACGGCCTGAAGCTCCAGGACGCCTGGCGGGACGGCATCGAGGCCTACCTCGGCACCACCGCGAGCGGCTTCCCCAACCTGTTCTTCCTGCTCGGCCCGAACACCGGGCTCGGGCACAACTCCGTGGTCTTCATGATCGAGGCACAGGTCCGGTACGTGATGTCCTGCCTGCGGCTGCTGTCCACCACCAAGGCGGCGGCGCTGGACGTGCGGCCGGGCACGCAGCGGGCGTACAACGATCGGCTGCACCGGCGGCTGCGGCGGCTGGTGTGGTCCGACGGCGGCTGCACGAGCTGGTACCTCGACGACGACGGCGTCAACCGGGCCGTGTGGCCCGGCTTCACCTTCGAGTTCTGGGCCCGCACGCGGCGCGCCTCGGCCAAGGCGTACGAGCTGCTGCGCTGACCCCCGGGGCGCGCGCGCCTTCGCGTACGCGCCCCGGAGCGAGGTCAGCGGCGGGCCGGGGTCACCACCAGCGCGCTGCCGCCGCCGCGGCGGGACGGCTCGGCGACCGCCTGGAGGCGGCCGTGCGGCAGGAACTCAAGGCCCGTGGCGGCGCCGATCTCGCCGACCGGCGGGCCGGGCACCAGCGTCAGGGTGTGCCCGAGCGCGGTCAGCTCGGCGCCGTACCGGTCGATGAACGCCTGCTCGGCCTGGGTCGCGGCGGCGTTGCGCTGGCTGGCCCGGGGCGCCGCCACCGCCTCGGGCAGCGACATGCCGAACTCGTAGCGGTTCACCAGGATCTGCAGCACCGTCGTGATGATGGTGGCGCCGCCGGGAGACCCCACGGCCAGCACCGGCTTTCCGCCCTTCAGCACGATGGTGGGGGCCATCGAGGAGCGGGGACGCTTGCCGGGGGCGGGGAGGTTGGGGTCGCCGGGGGCGGGGCCGAAGGTGAAGTCGGTCAGCTCGTTGTTGAGCAGGACGCCGCGGCCGGGCACCACGATGCCGCTGCCGCCGGTCTGCTCGATGGTGATGTTGTAGGCCGCGACGTTGCCCCAGCGGTCGGCGACGACCAGGTGGGTGGTCTCCGGGCCCTCGGGCTGGTCGGCCTTGACACCGGGCGGCGGGGCGGCGCCGTCGAGCTGGCATCCCGGGTAGGTGCCGTCCGGCGTGCCGGGCGCGGCGGGGTTCGGCATCGCCGTCGGGCCGATCAGGCAGGCGCGCTCCTTGGCGAAGCCGTCCGACAGCAGCTCCCGCAGCGGGACGTCGACATAGCCGGGGTCGCCGACGTACTTGTTGCGGTCGGCGAAGGCCAGGCGGGACGCCTCGAGGTATTCGTGCAGGCCGGCCTCGGGCAGCGACTCCAGGATGTTCAGCGCCTCGCCCACGGTGGAGCCGCCCGAGGACGGGGGCGCCATGCCGTACACCTCGAGCGGGCCGTAGCGGACCTTGGACGGCGAGCGCTCCAGCGCGCGGTAGGCCCGCAGGTCGCCGGTCGTCATCAGGCCGGGGCGCACCACCCGGGTGGTGCCGGGCCGTACCGGCGGGGTCTTGACGGTGGCCACAAGCTCGGCGCCGAGCCCTCCGCCGTACAGCCACGAGCCGCCACGCTTGCCGAGCTCGCGGTAGGTGTTGGCGAGGTCGGGGTTGCGGAACACCGAGCCGACCGGCGGCGGGGCGCCGCCGGGGAGGTACAGCGCGGCGGTGGAGGTGAAGTCGGCGAACCTTGCGGCGTTCTGCTGGGTCTGGTCGAAGAAGGTCTGGTCGACCACGAAGCCGCGCGCGGCGAGGTCGGCGGCGGGCTTGAGGGCGTCCTTCAGCGACAGGGTGCCGAACTTCTTGAGCGCCAGCTCCCACTGCGCCACGCTGCCGGGCACGCCGACCGACAGGCCGCTGCTGACGGCGTCGGCGAACGGGATCGGCGCGCCGTTCTCCTGGAACGAGGTCTCGGTCATCGCGGCGGGCGCCTTCTCGCGGCCGTCCAGGGTGACGACCCGGCCGTGCCTGGCGTCGTAGTAGACGATGAACCCGCCGCCGGCCAGGCCCGCCGAGTACGGCTCGGTGACGCCGAGCGCCGCGGCGCCGGCGACGGCCGCGTCCATCGCGTTGCCGCCCTGCTTCAGGACGCCGAGCGCCGCCTTGCTGGCGTCCAGGTCGACGGTGGCCACGGCCCCGCCGTACCCCTCCGCGACCGGCACCTTGGCCTGTGGCGCGTGGGTCAGCGCGTCCGGGGACGGCTCGGCGTGCCCGGGCGGGACGACCAGCGCGACGGACGCGACGACCCCGGCGATGGGGAGGGCCAGACGGCGAACGCTCATGGGGCGCACCTCATTCCTAGATCGCACGAGCATTGACTCACAGCTTCACAACAGAGGTCAATGGTGCTCGACGGGCCTGGGCGGCGTACTCCCGGCGCGGTAGCCGGTCCTGCCACCCCCGGACGATGCCGTGGCCAGGGGCTCTGGCGTACCGTTTCAAGGTGCGCGCCCGACGACCCTTCCGCTCCGATTTCCTGGTGCCCTTCGCGGTGGGAATGGTGCAGCTGTGGGGCACCATGGGGGCGCAGCACGGCCAGGTGCGCCCGGGGGACCCCGGCGCCCGCCTGCCGCTCGACGAGCTCGGCGTGGTGCTGCTGCTGATCGGGCCGCTGGCGCTGACCGCGCGCCGCACCCGGCCGGTCCTCGTCCTGTGGGTCAACGCCGCCGTCACCGCCGTGTACATCTGGGGCGGCTACCCGTACGGCCCGGCCTTCCTCAGCCCCATCGTCTCGGTGTTCAACGCCGTGCTCACCGGGCACCGGCGCATGGCCTGGCTCGGGATGGGGGCGTTCTACGCGTTCTTCGCGGCGTACATCACGTTCGTGCTGCCCGCGCCCCGGGACCTGTGGCACCACGGCAGCATCATCGCGTGCATGCTGGTCGTCCTGACGGCCGCGGAGGTCGTGGGGGCCCGGCGGGAGCGGGTCGCCGAGCGGGAGCGGGTCGAGGAGGAAGAGGCCAGGCGGCGGGCCAGCGAGGAGCGGCTCACCATGGCGCAGGAGCTCCACGACGTGCTCGGGCACAACATCTCGCTGATCCACGTGCAGGCGTCCACGGCGCTGCACCTGATCGACGAGCATCCCGAGCAGGCCCGCACCGCGCTCACCACGATCAAGCAGGCCAGCAAGGACGTGCTGACCGAGATGCGGTCGGTGCTCGGCGTGCTGCGCGACGACGCGCCGCGCTCCCCCACCGCCGGCGTGGACCGGCTCGGCGAGCTGATCGAGCGCATGCCCGCCGCCATCCTGCTCATCGAGGGCGCGCCCCGGCCGCTGCCGCCGGGGGTCGACCGGGCGGCGTACCGCATCGTGCAGGAGTCCCTCACCAACGTCACCAAGCACGCGCCCGGCGCGAAAGCCACCGTGACGCTCGGCTACGGCCGCGCCGAGCTGCTCGTCCGGGTCGACGACATCGGCCGCACCGAGCCGGGCCCGCTTGCCGGGGCGGGCGGGGGCAACGGCGTCCCCGGCATGCGCGCCCGCGCCGCGGCCCTCGGCGGCACGCTCGCCGCCGTCCCCCTGCCCGCCGGGTTCCGCGTCGAGGCCCGGCTGCCCATCCCCGCCGAGGACACCGAGTGATCAAGGTACTGCTCGCCGACGACCAGGCCCTCGTCCGCGCGGGCTTCCGCGCCCTGCTGGACGCCCAGGAGGGCATCAGCGTGGTGGCCGAGGCCTCCGACGGCGCCGAGGCCGTGCGCCTCGCGGAGCACCACATGCCGGACGTGGCCCTGATGGACATCCGCATGCCCGGCGTGGACGGCCTGGCCGCGACCCGCGAGATGCCGTCCCCCGTGCGCGTGATCATCCTCACCACCTTCGAGCTGGACGAGTACGTCTTCGAGGCGCTGCGCGGCGGCGCCAGCGGCTTCCTCGTCAAGGACACCGAGCCCGCCGAGCTGATCCAGGCGGTCCGCGTCGTGGCCGCCGGGGAGGCCCTGCTGTCGCCGCGCGTCACGCGCCGCCTGATCGCCGAGTACGCCACCCGTGCCAAGGAGCCCCGCGCCACCGCCGCCCTGGGCCGGCTGACCGACCGCGAGCGCGAGGTGCTGACCCTGGTGGGCAGCGGCCTCACCAACGACGAGATCGCCGCCCGCCTGTTCATGGCCCCCGCCACCGCCAAGACCCACGTCAGCCGCACCATGATCAAGCTCGGCGCGCGGGACCGGGCCCAGCTGGTCGTCATCGCGTACGAGTCGGGGCTCGTCAGGCCGGGCTGGCTCTGATCCCGGCGTACCGCCGCGGGAGTACTCGCGGGCGGGCGGCGGACCGCGCGGGAAGTACAGCGGAACGGGACGCCGGGGCGATGGCAGGGCGGGGCCGGCGGAGGAACGTTGAGTGCGCCGGCCGGGAGGTCCGGGCGGTACTCTAGACGAGGAGACGACGATGCCTTATCCGCACTGGGGGGCCGCCGGGGCGTGGTGGCCGGTCATCCCGCTGTTCTGGGCGTTGTTCTGGGGGACACTCGTGGTGCTCGTGCTGCGGGTCCGCAAGCAGGGCAGGGGGCCGTTCGCCTGGGCCAGGCACATGGGGGCCGGGGCGGGGGCGCCCGCGTCGCCGACCGCCCCGGCGGAGGCGATACTCGCCGAGCGGTACGCGCGGGGCGAGATGAGCGACGACGAGTACTTCCAGCGGCTGTCGGTGCTGAAGGGCGGCGCCACGTGAGTCCGCTCTATCCCGATCTCCAGGGCAGGATCGCCCTGGTGACCGGGGGGTCGCGGGGCATCGGCGCCGAGGTCGCCGCTGCCCTCGCGGCGACCGGTGTGACCGTTGTCGTCAACGGGCGGGACGAGGCGGCCGTCGAGGCCACCGTCAAGTCGATCGGCGAGGCGGGCGGGGAGGCGGTGGGGATGGCGGCCGACGTCACCGACCCCGAGGCCGTCGAGGGGATGCGGCGGGCCTGTGAGGCCGATCTCGGGCCGGTGGACATCCTGGTGGCCTTCGCGGGGGGTGGGATCGTGCGGCCGGGGCCGGTCGAGGACGTGACGCCGCAGGAGTGGCACTCGGTCGTCGACGGCAACCTGACGGCCACGTTCCTGGTGATCAAGGCCTTCCTGCCCGGGATGAAGGCGCGGCGGCGCGGGGCGATCGTCACCATGGCCTCCTCGGCGGGCCGCAAGGCATCCCCGGCCCCCGCACCGTACGCGGCGGCCAAGGCAGGCATCATCATGCTCACCCGCCACGTCGCCGCCGAGGCCGCCCCCCACGGCGTGCGAGTCAACTGCGTCTCCCCCGCCACCATCCTCACCGAACGCACCGCCACCCACCTGACCGGCGACCTACGAGACCGCGTCACAACGCAGTACCCCCTCGGACGCCTAGGCACCCCGCAGGACGTCGCGGGAGCGACCCTCTACCTGGCCTCCGACGTCTCCTCCTGGATCACCGGCATAACACTCGACATCGCAGGCGGCGCCATCATGTCCTGACCCACCCACCTCACGCTCGACCTCGCCGCCAGCGCGATCACGTCCCGCCCCACCCCCACCTCACGCTCGACCTCGCGGGCAGCGCGATCATGTCCCGCCCCACTCCCGCCTCGCGCTCGACCTCGCGGGCAGCGCGGTCATGTCCCGACCTACTTCCGCATCGCGCACGGGTACCCAACTGTCACTGTTGGTCACCGCCATGTACGGTTACGTTACGTAAGGCACCGAACACGCGGGAGGTCGACATGGGGTCCGTCACAGCCACGTCCAAGGCCGTGGCCCCCCCGGCCCGTCGCGAGTGACAACCGCCGCACTGCTCGTCGGCGGGGTCGCCGCCGGGCTGGCCGCCGGCACCGCCTCCTGCACGGCGGTACAGGGCGGCCTGCTCATCGGCCTCGCCCCCCCTTACCGGGGACCCACAACGAGCAGCAAGCACACAGGCGCCGCGCCCGAGGGCGGGGGCACGGCGCCCGCAACACCCAAAAACCAGGTCACGCCACCCACCACCCATGAAGTCCAGACCACACCGCCCAAGGCACCTGAATGCCGCAGCACGACGCCAGCCGGGTCTGAAGACCAGGACCCGGCGCCAGCCGGACCTGAAGACCAGGTCACAGCGCCCGCCGGGCCTGAATGCGGGCGGACCGCGCCTGCCGTGATGTCGTCAGGGGGGGCCGTCGTCGTCGGTGCGTTTCTGCTGGGGCGGCTGGGGTCTCACGTGGTGGTGGGGGCGCTGCTCGGGGTGGTCGGTGGGGCGGCGCGGATTCCCCCTGAGGTCAGGGCGGGGCTGCTGGTGGTGGCCGGGCTTGTCGTGGTCGCGTTCGCCGTGCGGCTGGTCGGGCGCCGGGAGGTGCCGCGTTCGTGTGGGTCGCGCCGTGCTGTGCCGTCCGGTGCGCCGGTGGTGCGCGGGGCGATGCTCGGGGCGGTGACCGTACTGGTGCCGTGCGGAGTGACGTTGAGCGTCGAGCTGGTCGCGGTGTCCAGCGGCTCGGCGCTCGGCGGGATGGCGGTCATGGCCGGCTTCGTGGCCGGGACGGCACCCGCGTTCGCCCTGCTCGGCCTGCTGGTCCGCCACGCCGCCACGACCCGCCTGGTCACCGTCGCCGCCGTCGCGGCCCTGGTGGCGGGGACGGCGACGGTGGGGGCGGGCCTGCGCCTCGGCGGATGGCTGCCCTGGGAGGGTGCGACGACAGGAATCGGGCCCGCCGTAGCCGGGAGCGATGCGGGGCCGGTGAGTGCCGCGGGAGCCGGGGATGATGCGGCCGCGAATGGGAGGGGCGCAGGGCCAGGCAATGAGAGCGGCACAGCACCCAACGGCACAGCACCCAACGGCGCAGCACCCAGCGGCGCAGCACCCAGCGGGGCACCACCCGGTGGGGCGGGGACCGGTGGTGGGACAGGGACCGGTAGTGGGGTGGGGGGAAGTCGGAGGAGACGCAGTCTTAGGAGGACAACGAAGACAACCAACTCCTCCGCTCCCAGAACGACAAGACTGCGATGCGACTTCGATGCGGGGCC